>NZ_JADZGH010000194.1:0-9654 GCF_015865005.1 Rhodococcus sp. CX | reverse complement strand
GCGCCGACCCCGACAGCGCCGAGAACATGCGGGCGCGGGCCGCGGACCTCGACCGCAGCGGACCGGCCGACTTCGCGCGCCGTCGCGCCCCGCGGCTGCTGTCGGCCGACGCTCCCCGGCACCTCGTCGACCGCGCGACGGCGATCATGGCCGAATCGGTGCGGCTGCCCGGCTACGGCCACGCCGCCGAGTCGATGGCCGCGACCGACCACACCGGCGACCTCGAGAAGATCGACGTTCCGACGCTCGTGCTGTGCGGGGACGCCGACACCGTCACCGGCATCCCGGCGAGCCAGGTTCTCGCCGGCGGCGTCCGGGGCGCGGTGTTCGTCACCGTCCGCGGGGCCGGTCATCTCGCCAACCAGGAACGACCCGAAGCGTTCGGCGCCTGGATCGAATCGTTCGTGCGAATCACCGAACGCCTGAGCAACCACTCGACCCCCTGAAGAACCCGCTGAAGAAACGGAGAACCACCATGACACTCGACTACGCGACCGCGGACCTGAAGGAATTCACCGACTCGCTCATCCTCACCCGCGGCACCCGCCACGAGGACTGGGACACCCTCGGCTTCCAGACCAAGGCCGGAGATCAGTTCCGGCGCGCCCAGATCCGCTACGTCGGCTCCGGCGCCACCGGCAACCACGAGAACGACACCCGCACCATCGGCTCCCGCGGCTTCACGTTCTCGAACATGCTGCTGCCGCCCGGCGCCGAGGGCCCCGAGCACACCCACCACGACGCCGAGGAAGCCTTCTTCGTCCTCGAGGGCGAGGTCGAGGTGGGCATCCACCGCGACGGCGTCGTCGAGAAGCGAACCCTCGGCTACCGCGACATGATCGTGGTGCCGGCCGGCGTGCCGCGCAGCCTGAAGAACACCGGCACCACCGACGCGCTGTTCTGCGTGATCATCGGCACGCAGAAGCCGCAGGTCCCCACCTACCCCGAGACCTCCGCGGTCTTCGGCGTCTCCCGGGACTGACCCGTGGGTGCCCTCGACGACCGTACCGTCGTCGTCACCGGAGCCGGGCGCGGCCTGGGCCTGGCGATCGCCCGCCGCCTCGGCGCCGACGGCGCGACGCTGTGGATCGCCGACGTCGCGACCGACCGCGGCACGGACGCCGCCGCGAAACTGCGCTCCGACGGGATCGCGGCACAGTTCGTCCACGTCGACCTCGCCGACGCCGGCTCGGTCGACGAGATGGCCGCCCGGGTCACCGCACACGGCCCGCTGTACGGACTGGTCAACAACGCCGCGCTCGCCGACGGGGTCGGCGGCAAGGCCGTGCACGAACTGCCGATCGAGGAATGGGACCGCGTCCTGAACGTGAACCTGCGCGGCACGTTCCTCGTCTGCCGGGCCCTCGTGCCCTCGATGATCGAGGGCGGCGGCGGCCGCGTGGTCACCATCGGATCCGACGCGGCGCACTACGGTTCCCCGAGGCTCACGCACTACATCGCGTCCAAGGGCGGCGTGTCCGCGCTGACCCGCACGATGGCTCGCGATCTCGGACCGTACGCGATCACCGTGAACACCGTCTCGCCCGGACTGACGGAAAGCGAATCGGCACAATATGTTCCGCAGCACCGGCACGACCTGTACCGGCTCAACCGGGCCCTGACGCGGCCGCAGCAACCCGCGGATCTGGTGGGAGCCGTTGCCTTCCTCATGGGCGACGAGGCGTCGTACATCACCGGGCAGGAACTCGTCGTCGACGGCGGATTCGTCCTGCACTAGCACCTGAGAGGACCGGGTCGTGGACCTGCTTCTGAACAATCGCACCTATCTCGTGACCGGAGGAAGCTCCGGCGTCGGCCTCGCCACCGTGCGGATGCTGCTCGGCGAGGGCGCGAACATCGTGACTTGCGCCCGCGACGTCGACCGCCTGAACGCGGCCCTCGACGACCTCGACGGACGCGAGCGCATCCTCACTGCGGCGTGCGACGTCCGCGACCGGGACGCGGTCGCCGACCTGGTGGCCCGCGCCCAGGACACCTTCGGCGGCCTCGACGGCCTGGTCAACAACGCGGGCAACTCGCGGATGAAACCGCGCGCCGAGACCACCCTCGACGACTGGCGCGACGAGTTCGACCTCAAGTTCTCGAGCGTGCTCAACACCGTCGACGCCGCGCTGCCGCTGCTGCGCAAGTCGCCGGCACCGTCGATCGTCAACATCTCGGCGGTCCTCGCCCGCCAGCCCGAGACCCGGCTGGTCACCACGAGCGCGGCCCGCGCGGGACTGCTCAACCTGAGCAAGTCCCTGTCGCTGGAACTGGCTCCGGAGGCGATCCGCGTCAACTCGGTCGCCCTCGGTCTCGTCGACACCGGGCAGTGGCGGCGCCGCTACGAAACCTCCGGATACACCGGAAGTTTCGCCGAGTGGGAAGCCGAGATCGCCGCAGACCGCGGGATCGGCCTCGGCCGCTTCGGCAACGCCGACGAGGTCGCCTACCTCGTCGTCACCCTGCTCTCACCCCGCTCGTCGTACGTGACGGGCACGAGCATCGACGTGTGCGGCGGAGTCGCGCGCTATGTCTGAAAGGAAACCCATGGCCAGCGAATCGCGAGCCGGCGGCAACGGCGGGGACCTGCTGGTGCAGGTGCTGCGCGACGCCGGAGTCGACACCGTCTTCGGCATCGTCAGCGTCCACAACCAGCCCCTCGTCGAGGCGGTGAGCAGGCAACTGCGCTTCGTACCGGTGCGGCACGAGGCGACCGCCGTCAACGCCGCCGACGGATACGCCCGCGCCACCGGCGGACTCGGCTGCGCCCTGACCAGTACCGGAACCGGTGCCGGCAACGCGGCGGGCTCGCTGATCGAATCGCTCGCCTCCGGCACCTCGGTCCTGCACATCACCGGGCAGGTCGAATCCCGCTACCTCGGGTCGGGCCGCGGATTCATCCACGAGACCAAGGACCAGCTCGGGATGCTCACCGCGGTCTCGGCCTACGCCGAGACCATCCGCGACGCGGACAGCGCCGCGAAGGTGCTGCGCGAGGCGGTCGCCCACGCGCTCGCCACGCCCGGCGGTCCCGCCAGCGTCGAGTGGCCCATCGACCTGCAGTACGCGCAGTGCCCGGTGACCGCGGAGGTGCCGCAGGCCGAACCGGCGGCCGCCGCGCCGACCGGTCTCGACGAGGCGCTGCGGGCCATGGAACAGGCACGGCGCCCGGTGATCTGGGCGGGCGGCGGAGCGGCGCGAGCAGGGGACGCGCTGACCGCCCTCGTCGAACGGTGGGGTGTTCCGCTGCTGACCAGCAACTCCGGCCGCGGTGCGGTGCCCGAGGATCACCCTCTGTGCATCGGCAACTACGCGACGTCGCCGCTCGGGCGGGCGCTGCTCGCCGACGCCGACCTCGTGTTGTCCCTGGGCACGCACTTCCGGTCGAACGAAACCGGTGACTACTCGATTCCCATGCCCGCGAGTCATATTCAGGTGGACCTCGACCCGGCCGCGCCGGGCCGCGTCTTCCCGGCGGATCTGCCCGTGGTGGGAGAGATCGGTGCGTTCCTCGCTGCCGCGGGGCGCCTCGACGGACTCGGCGATGCGGTCGAGGAGCACTGGACGACGCGGGCCCGCGAGACCCGCGACCGGGTGCGCGCGACGCAGCGCGCCGGGCTGGGTGACCATGCGGTGCTGTGCGACGCCGTGCGCGCGGCATTGCCTCGCGATGCCGTCGTGGCGCGCGATGTGACGATCGCGTCGAGTTCGTGGGGCAATCGCCTGCTGCCGATGTACGACCCGCGCGCCAACGTCTTCCCACGGGGCGGTGGCATCGGGCAGGGCCTCGGTATGGCGATCGGCGCCGCACTGGCGGACGAGACCCGCCCGACGCTCGCGCTCGTCGGCGACGGGGGACTGGCCGTGCACTTGGGGGAGATCCTCACCCTGGCGCAGGAGAAGCCGTGGCTGGTGCTGCTCGTGTGCAACGACGGCGGCTACGGGGTGCTGCGCAACATGCAGATCGGGGCCGGTGAGCGACCGTACGCGGTCGATCTGGCAACCCCGGATTTCGCGCTGCTCGCTCGAGCCGTGGGGGTCGAGTACCGGTGCATCGCCGCTGCCGGGGAGGCCCACGACGTTCTCGCCGACGCGGTGTCGCGGCAGGCGCCCGTGCTCGTGGAGGTCGATCTCGCGGCCTACGGGCCGATGCCGACGCCCTTCACGCCGCCGGTCACCGTACCGGTCGGCTAGCACCCGGAAAAACTTCCCGGCGACTGTGGCGCGGATAACATCTTAGCGCTAAACTAATAAGCGCTGAACTGATCTCCCCGGAGGAAAACATGACTGCAGACACCGTCGACCTGATGGTCCGTCAGATGCGGATCGAGTCCACCGGCGTCGTCTCCCTGCGGCTGGAACATCCCGACGGCGCCGCGGTCGAGCGCTGGACACCCGGAGCGCACCTCGACCTTCATCTCGGCGGTGGCCACGTCCGCCAGTACTCGCTGTGCGGCGACCCCGACGACAAGACGGGCTACCGCGTCGCGGTCCTGCTCGAGAAATCCGGGCGCGGGGGATCGCGCCGCGTCCACGAGACCCTGCGCCCCGGCGACACCGTCGCGGTGAGCCTGCCGCGCAACAACTTCGAGCTCCTGCCGTCCCCGCGCTACCTGTTCATCGCCGGCGGGATCGGCATCACCCCGATCCTGGCGATGATCACCGAGGCGGAACGCGCCGGCGCCGAGTGGGAACTGCACTACGGTGGCCGCGACCGCTCCACCATGGCGTTCCTCGACGAACTCGCCGGCTACGGAGACCGCGTGCGCGTCGTCGCGGAGGACCGCGACGGAATGCTGGATCTGGCTGCGCTGCTGGAGAATCCGCGACCGGATACCCTCGTGTACACATGTGGACCGGAAGGGCTGCTCGCCGCCGTCGAATCGTACGCGCCGGCCTGGCCGGACGGTGCGATCCGCCTCGAACGATTCAAGGCCCCCGAACGCATCGCCACCGCCGGTGAGGACGCCTCCTTCCAGGTGGTGTGCGAGAGCTCCGGCGTGTCCGCGACCGTGGCCCCGGACCGGTCGATCCTCGAAACCCTCGAGGACGCCGGGATCGACGTGCCCAACTCGTGCCGCGAAGGCATCTGCGGATCGTGCGAGACCCGGGTGCTGTGCGGCACCCCCGACCACCGCGACTCTCTGCTCACCGCCGCCGAACAGGAATCCGGCGCCACCATCATGTTGTGTGTCTCCCGCGCCCGCTCCGACGAGCTGGTGCTGGACCTGTAGAAAGGATCCACCATGGATCGCTACCTGAAGATTCATCAGGCCCGCACGGCCGACCCCACCCCCTACGAAGTCAAGCTCGCCAAGGCGATCGAAGAGGTCTTCGGATCGGGAGTCCACCACCTCGAGGGACTCGTCAAGGGACTCAACGACTCCGGCATCAACGGACCCGACGGGGCCGAGTGGACCCCCGAGTCGTTCACCGCCGAGATGCACCGGATCGGAGCCTGACCATGGTGAATCGACTGCGCCGCACCCCGAAGACCGCCGACGAGATCTTCGCGACCGGCATGCGCGACCAGTGGCACGCGGTGTGCCCGTCGGACTTCGTCGAACGCGGCGGCATCCGCAAGATGCGCCGCCTCGGCGAGGACTGGGTGCTCTACCGCGCATCCGACGGCACCGTGCGCATGCTCGAGGACCGCTGCCCACACCGCGGTGCCCCGCTCTCGCAGGGCGTGCACCTGGGCGATCGCCTCGCGTGCCGCTACCACGGCGTCGAGGTCGACGGTACCGGCACCGTCGCGAAGGTCCCCGGCATGCCCGGCTGCAACCTCGAAGGCAAGAAACTCGTCTCGTCGCTGCCCGTCCGCGAGGTCGGCGGGGCGATCCTCGCCTGGTTCGGCACCGATCCCGACGCCGAACCGGGTCCGCTCGAACTTCCGGACCCGCTTGTGGACGAAGATGTTTCGGCATTCCTGTGCTACGCGGAGTGGGAGGCGCCGTGGCGCTTCGCGCTCGAGAACCTGCTCGATCCCATGCACGGCGCGTTCCTGCACCACGAATCACACTCGATGTTCGGGGGTGAAACCTCGGCCCGCTTCCGGATCCGGGAGACCGACCGCGGCTTCTTCTTCGAGAAGACCGACCAGCGCGGCGTGAACTTCGACTGGGTCGAGTACTGCCGCACCGGTGCCGACTGGGTCGACCTCGAGATCCCGTACCCGCCGACCGCGGGTCCCGGCGGACCGTTCGGCATCGTCGGCATGGGCACCCCGATCGACGCCGACACCACCGCGGTCTTCTTCTGGCGCTATCGCCGGGTCCAGGGCTGGGAACGCGACGTGTGGCGCTTTCTGTACCGCACCGTGCTCGAGGAACGGCACTGGGAGGTACTCGAGCAGGATCGGGTCATGCTCGAGGGGATGGCTCCCGACGCCGACGCGGCCGAGAACCTCTACCAGCACGACCTCGGTGTCATGCGGTTGCGCCGGCTGTACCGGGCGCGCGCGGAGGAGCTGGCCGCAGCCACGGCCGAATCCTGATCCGGAGGACGGCACGCCCGAGGGTGGCGGATTCTTCACCCCCGGGTGGCTGTCCGACATCTCGATCGCACCCCACACTCGGTGGTGTCAGGGCCGCTCACTGCGGTGGCGGCACCAGGGGAATCGAGATCCGGAGCACGAACGAATGCCTTTCATCGAGTTGCGGGACGGCCGCTGGGTGCGCAAGACGGAGGTCAGCCTCCGGCAATTGGCACCCGAGGGTGCGGGTTCGTTGCCGAATCTGCTGATGCGGCAGTTCAAGACGACGACCAGATTCCAGGTACTGGACACATTTCGCTACACCCCGGCCGTGGACGAGGACGATTGGCAGGGCGCCCCGGCCGTCGAGAACGGCGAACAGCTCGAGGTGCGGGCGCAGTCGACGTCGGATCTGGCATCGATCCCGCCGTGCCTGTGGGGACTCATCGCGAGCTACGGCGGCCACACCATGCCGGCCCTGCTGCACGACACCCAATGCGCTGCCGCGAGGGACGTGGGCAAGACGGACCCCAAGCGTGCCCGGGCCATGAGACGACGAGCCGATGCGCGGTTCCGCAGCACTCTCCGCCACGAGTCGGACGCGGGCGTCGTCACGCAGTGGATCATGTGGTCGACCGTTCGGGTGTTCGCGTCCCCACCCTATGCGCTGCTCGCCCTGCTGTTCGCGCTGGTCTTGTGGGGGCGTGTCGCGACAGCCGCCGTCCCCGCGCTGCCCGGTGCCGGTGTCGCAGCGGCGGCGTTTCTTCCTTGTCTCGCAGCGGTTTTCATCGGAGCCGGCCTTGTCAGTCGAGAGGCGGCGCCGCCCGGTGCGCCAGGCACACCGGGGAAGAATTATCGCGAGGCCGTGCGGGAGAATCTGACGGCGGCGATGATCGTGACTCTGATCCTGCCCACCATTCTTCCCATGCTGCTGTCGACGCTGCTGACGCGAATCCTGCTGATGCTCGCCGATGTCATCGGATTCGTTGTCGACGCGATCTGTGCGACGCTCGGCCGCCCGCCGGTGTCCGGTGGGCCCGAGTATCCGGTCATCGAGTCGCCGGCGCGAGCCGAATGAGAAACCGACGAGCGCGCCCGCACCTTCTCCGGTGCGGGCGCGTTCTGTTGTGCCCCAGGTGTTTTCCGTCTCGCTGTGGGGCGGCCGTCATTCCCCGTCGTGCCGGATGATGGAGTGCTCGAGTTTGCGGAGGAGTCCGGCGAGAGCGGCCTGGTCGGCGGCGGACAGACCCGCGAGCATGCGCGCCTCGTTCTCGAAGTGGGCGACGGCGATCTCGTCGATCAGCTTCTTGCCCTCGTCGGTGAGCTGCGCGTGCACGATCCGGCGATCCTCCTCGTCGCGCTCGCGCCGGACGAGACCGGCCTGGACGAGGCGATCGATGCGGAGGGTGATGCCGCCGGTGGTCACCAGCGAACTCTCGGCGAGCTGACCCGACGTCATCCGGTACGGTTCGCCTGCGCGGCGCAGGGCGGCGAGCACGTCGAACGAGGCCATGTTGATGCCGAACTCGTCGAAGACGCGTCCGATGGCGCTCTGGTACCGCAGATACGTGCGGTGCAGGCGCCCGAGCACCTCGAGGGGTGTCACGTCGAGGTCGGGCCACTGGCGAGCCCACTGACTCACGATGTCGTCGACGGCATCGTGTTCCGGAACGGTGTCGTGCCCCACGTGGCCTCCTCGTGTTCGCCGTCGTCACGCTCGGTTGTTGAGCGCAAAGGCAATGATCACGATACGGCCTGCGTGGGGCGCGCGGGGAATGCAGGATCAGGCGCGGTGGGTGGCGACCGCGTCGATCTCGACGGTGGCACCGTAGGGGAGTGCGCTGACCTCGACGAAGGTGCGTGCCGGCCGGGGCTCGGGGAACAGGCGCTCGAACTGCCGGTTCGCTTCCTCCCGCAGCGAGAGGTCGGTGACGAAGTAGGTGAGCTTGACGACGTCGGAGAGCGTGCCGCCGACGACGGCGAGCCGGTCGGTCATCCGGTCGATGGCGGCGTCGAGCGCCTCGGTGCGGCCTCCGACGGCGGCACCCTCCGGGTCCACGGACAGGGCGCCCGAGACGAAGACGAGGCCGGCGGCGACATACGCGGGGCTGTAGGGGTGCTGGGCGCTGACAGCGGTGAGGGACATGGAATCTCCAGGGTCGGAAGACGGGATCGGATTTATCTTAGCGCTCAACTAATTGAATAGGAAGGGGTCGTCGCTCGTCGACGGTGCGCCGGACGGCGCCTCGCTCACACCGGCTTACGACTGCAGAAGATCGCAGTACCCGGGAAGATCTCCCCGCGCAGCGGGCTCCACTGGCCCCACTCGCGATCCAGATGCTCGGGCCACTCCGGTTCGACGATGTCGTACACCTCGAAACCCGCCGCCACGAGCTCCCGGAGCCGATCCCCGACGGTCCGGTGATGTTCGACGTAGGTCGGCACCCCGTCGTCGTCGACCTCCACGTACGGCGTGCGGTCGAAGTACGGGAACATCGCCACCAGTCCGCGCTCGCCCGGATCGTCCGGGAAGATCCACCGCATCGGATGATTCACCGCGAACACCCACCGTCCGCCGGGCCGCAGCACCCGCGCGACCTCGCGCATCACCCGCGCCGAATCCGCCACGAACGGCACCGCGCCGAACGCCGAGCACACGACGTCGAAACTCCCGTCCGCGAAGGGCAGCTCCTCGGCGCCGGCCTGCACGAGCGGCACCCGCGGCCCGCCGCGTTCCATCGCCGTCACGCCACGCGCCAGCATCCCGATCGAGATGTCCAGGCCGACCGCCCGGGCGCCCTGCCCGGCCAGCCACCGCGCACACGGCGCCGAACCGCATCCGACCTCGAGGACGTCCTTGCCGGCGACCTCCCCGAGCAGGTGCACATCACCCTCGTGCAGCCCCTCAGGGCACCACACGAACTCGCCCTCGCTGGAGTCCACGCCGAGGAACTCGCCGTGGGTGCGGTGATAGTCCTCGGCGTCGGCATCCCACCACATCCGGCTCGCACGTTCGCTCTCGCGCGACCCCACCCGCGCGCGGCCCGCCTTCGACGTGCCGAGGAGGGCATTCGCGGTCGCGTGGCGGTCGTCGGACGGGGAAACAGCGTCGGGCATGACCACAAGGGTAGGGGTGCGGGGATGCGCGCCCGACTCCAGCGCCACGCCCGCCGCTA
>NZ_JADZGH010000193.1:37951-39200 GCF_015865005.1 Rhodococcus sp. CX | reverse complement strand
GCTCCGATCTCGACCGCTCCGTAGGTGAGGGTGCGGACAACGTCTGCAATCGCGGTGACGTCGCCGGGGCGCAGCGGCACCACCTCGCAGAAACTGCCGCCGACGCGGTCCTTGAGTCGGACGGCGGTGTCGTCGGCGACGACGACACCCCGATCCACGACGACGATGCGGTCGGCGAGCAGATCCGCTTCCTCGAGGTATTGCGTGGTCAGCAGCGTCGTGATGCCCTGCGCCTTGAATCCGGCGACCAGGTCCCACACGCGTTGCCGGCTGCGCGGGTCGAGCCCGGTGGTGGGTTCGTCGAGAAACACCACCTGGGGTGGGACGACGAGGCCGCAGGCGATGTCGATGCGGCGGCGCATGCCGCCGGAGTACCGGCCGACGGGGCGGTCCGCGGCGTCATCCAGGTCGAATTCCGCGAGCAGTTCCCGGGCGCGGGCGCGGGCGGCGCGTCGTCGCATGCCGAGGAGCCGCGCGAACAGCACGAGGTTCTCGAATCCGGTGAGCGAGTCGTCGAGCGCGGCGTACTGGCCGGTGAGCATGATCGATCGCCGGACTCCGGCCGCGTCGGTGACCACATCGTGCCCGGCGACGACGGCCCGCCCGGAATCCGGGCGCAGGAGTGTCGCGAGGATGTTCACCACGGTGGTCTTGCCGGCCCCGTTCGGTCCGAGGACCCCGAGCACCTCACCGGGGGCCGCGGCGAAGCTCACTCCGCGCAATGCCTCGACCGGGCCGAAGCTCTTGGTGACCTCTTCGACGAGCAGCGACTGTGTACGGTCCGGCACGGGGTCCTCCTGGCTGACGGCGGAAAGGCGTGATGTCCACGCTCTCCCGGCCGCGTCCTCCGCGATACCCACCCCAGAGGTGGTCCGCCACCACCTCGGCGACCTCCCTTTCCGGCAGCTGCTACTGCCGTCCTTCGAGCGGATCCTTCCGCCAGAGCAGGGCGTGCAGGCATTCGACGGCCTCTTCGGGGTCGGCGACGGCCAGCACGCCGGGGCCGGGCATCTGCCAGCCCCCGATCGACACGACGGGAACACCGGTCCGGACCGCCAGCGCGATCTCGCTCATGGTGCCCCAGCTTCCTCCGACCGCGATCAACGCGTCGCTGCTGCGCACGAGCAGGGCGTTGCGCATCTCCCCCATCCCGGTGGGTATCGACACCGTCAGGTAGGGGTTGCCGTCGAGCCGTTCGTCACCGGGCAACAGACCGATCGTGGTGCCGCCGGCCTCGATCGCGCCGCGG
>NZ_JADZGH010000193.1:23681-37941 GCF_015865005.1 Rhodococcus sp. CX | reverse complement strand
ACCACTGCGCGCCGCCCGGCCAGCAATCCGCCGACGCGACGGGCGACGCGGCGCTGCTCCGGGGTGGCGTCGCCGGGTCCGACGACGCCGACATACCGCTGCTCGTGCATTTTTCGATTGTCCACCAACCCAAGGTGTTGTGGAGTCCACTCCGGGGTTGCGGACTTCCACCGCCGGGATCGGTCGTGGTCACCGCGGTGCCGGGCGCACCCTGATCGCCATGACCACCATTCGCAGTGCCCGGCTCGTCCGGCGCGTCACGGTACTAGCGGACGACGGGGTGCCGCTGGCCGTCCGGGAGGTCGGAGCCGCCACCGCGCCGCTGACGGTCCTGTTCGTACACGGTCACTGCAATCACACGGAAAGCTGGTCGCCGCTGCGGGATTCGCTTCTGCGGCTGACGGGCTCGTCGGTGCGGATGGTGTTCTTCGACCACCGCGGGCACGGCCGCTCCGGTGGCGCTCCCGCCGAGACGTACACCGTCGAGCAGCTGGGCCGGGATCTCGGGGCGGTGCTGAACGCGGTGGCGTCCGGCCCGGTCGTGCTGGTCGGGCATTCGATGGGCGGCATGGCGATCCTGTCGTACGCGCGGCAGCATCCGCACGAGATCGGCCGCCGGGTGGCAGGGATCGGCCTGATCGCGACGGCAGCGGGCGATCTGCACCGGTCCGGTCTCGGGCGGTACCTGCACAGCCCGGCGGTCGAGCTGTTCCACCGGGCGGTGACGCGGGCGCCGCGCATCATGCAGCGAACGATCCGATTCGGGGGACGCGTCGGCGCGTTGCTGGTGCCGCCGGCGGACCGTCCGGGATCGGAGGGTCGCTGGGCTGCGTTGCTGAAGGTCCTGCACAGCGATACGTCGGTGGTGACGATGGCCGGGTTCCTGCGGTCGTTCGCGGCACTCGACGAGTCGGCGGCCCTGACGGTGCTCGCGGCGGTACCGGCACTGGTGCTGTGCGGTTCCGCCGACGAGTGGACCCCGTTCGAGTTGTCGTCCGGGCTGGCATCGCGGCTGCCGCTCGCCGATCACCGAGTGCCCGGCCCCGTCGACACGCACCAGCTCCGCGAGCGGGCCGACGAGGTCGCGCAGGCGCTGGCGGGCCTGCTGCGGAGGGTCGCCTGAGCAGGCCGGCCGGGAGTCGTCTCAGAGATCCCGCTCGGTGATGACGCCGCTGTGCAGGGCCAGCTCGGCGAGCCGCACCCGCTTGAGGTTCTGCGGCAGATCCTCGACACCGAATTTGGTGAACAACGCGCGCAGGTGGGTCTTGACGGCGTCGACGCTCAGGTAGAGCTCCGCGGCGATCGCCTGATTCGAGGCGGGGGTGGCGAACGCGGCGCCGTGCTTGTACGGGCGGCACAGGGCGACCAGCACATTGCGCTGGGTTTCGGTGACGGAGCGGACCGTCGGCAATTCCGAGGCGACCCGGGTCGCCTCGTCCGGCCCGACCCCGATCTCCTGGAATGTCAACCGGATAGAGCCGATACGGATGCTGTCGCCTTCCCGCAGTCGCCGTCGCCCGGTGATGCGCTCACCGTTGACGAACGTTCCGTTGCGCGACAATCCGTCGTCGACGATCGTCCAGTGCGTCCCGAGCCATTCGACGACCGCATGCAGCCGCGACACCTCCTCGTCGCCGGTGAACGGCACATCCGAGTCCGGTGACCGGCCGATCGTGACACGCGGTGTCACGGGCGACAGTTCGAAACGATGTTGCCGGCCCTGCTTGTCGATGTAGCTCAGTCGTGACTCGATACCGACGCTCACTGCGACCTCCCGGAGACGGAATCCATCGTGCCCGTCACCGATTGACTCGGCAAGGGCCGCGATAATGGGTGTCGTGAACCGTCGACGTACCCGAGTCCCTGCCGCTGATTCCCCGTGCCCGTGTGGTCGCGGAGTGCCGTTCGGGGAGTGCTGTGGCCCGTTGCTCGACGGCGCGGACGCACCGACCGCCGAGCGGCTGATGCGGTCCCGGTACACGGCGTTCGCGGTCGGGAACGCCGAGTATCTCGAGCGCACGTGGCATCCGAGCGCCCGTCCGACCCGGCTCGAGCTGGATCCGGATCAGCGGTGGACGGGACTCGAAGTGCTGCGCACGACCGGCGGTGGTTTCCTGCACACCGAGGGCACCGTCGAGTTCCGCGCCCACTACACGTACAACGGCGTCGAGGACACACTGCACGAGCACAGCCGATTCGTGCGCGAGGACGGCCGCTGGTTGTATCTCGACGCCCTTCCCTGATCCGGCGCCCGAACTCGGCGCAGCGGCAACTCAGCGCAGCAGCGTCGCGCGCAGGGTCTCCGTCAACCACATCCGGTACTGCTCGACGTCCCAGCCGCACGTTCGGCGCAGCAGCGCGTGCACCTGGGGCGAGCTGAGCGTGAAGAGCACGTCCGCGGCGTGCTCGACGCTCACCCCGTCCCGGAGCAGGCCGCTCGCGCGCAGGCCCTCGGCGATGGTGCGGGCGTTCTCGGCGGTCGCGCGGGCGTCCTCGTCCGCGAAGCGCCGCATGTCCTCGTCGGCGCCCGAGGACTCGATCGACGTCATGAGCAGGCCGCCGGCCCGTTCGAGCATGTCGGTGCCGAATCCGACCACGTGCTCGAGGATCAGGTCGGCGTCGGAACCCCCGTGCGCGACCTCCCGTCGCGCCGGGACGGCGGGGTCACCGGTCCCGGCGACCGCGTCGTCGAGTGCTTCACGGAACAGTTCCGACTTGCCGCCGGGGAACGCCGTGAACACCGTCCGGACCGCGACCCCGGCCTCGTCGGCGATCTGCTTGACCGTGGTGCTGACGTAGCCGTCGCGGACGAAGAGCCGCGCACCCGCGGCACGGACGGCGGCGCGGGTGCGACGAGCGGCTTCTTCCCGAAGCGGGGACCTGTACGTCCTCTTCCCGGTGTTCTCGGACATCGCGAGCAACCCTAGCCCATCGGATGCATCCCGAATGCATCCGAATCGGGGGCATCCGAATCGGGTGAAGCTGCGCGCATCTCGCAGACCGTGCATGCTGGACCCGTGCACACCTTCGAGGTCTGGGCCCCCGTCCCCGAGTCCGTCCGTCTGCACCTCGACGGCACCGTCCATCCGATGCAACGCGACCAGCACGGCTGGTGGCGCGCCGAGGTCGATGCCTCCCCCGGCGCCCGCTACGGCTTCGTCGTGGACGAGGACGAGACGGCGCTGCCGGATCCGCGTTCGCCCCGCCAGCCCGACGGGGTGCACGGCCTGTCGCAGCTGCACCGGCTCGATCCAGCGGTCTGGACGGACTCGTCGTGGACCGGTCGGCAACTCCCGGGCAGCGTCGTCTACGAACTGCACATCGGCACGTTCACCGAGGCCGGCACGCTGGACGCCGCGATCGAGCATCTCGACGAACTGGTCGAGCTCGGGGTCGGCTTCGTCGAACTCATGCCGGTCAACGCGTTCAACGGCACCCACGGCTGGGGTTACGACGGGGTGCTCTGGTACGCGGTGCACGAGCCGTACGGCGGGCCGGACGCGCTGCAGCGCTTCGTCGACGCCGCGCACGCGCGCGGACTCGGAGTCGTACTCGACGTGGTGTACAACCATCTGGGCCCGTCCGGAAACTATCTGGGCCGTTTCGGTCCCTATCTGACCGGCGGCGCGGGAACCTGGGGTGAGACGGTGAACCTCGACGGCCCCGGATCCGCCGAGGTGCGCCGCTACATCATCGACAACGCCCTGCGTTGGTTCCGCGACTTCCACATAGACGCACTGCGGCTCGACGCGGTCCACGCGCTCGTGGACCACACCGCCACCCACGTACTCGAGGATCTGTCGACCGAAACCTTCAGGCTGTCCGTACATCTGGGTCGCCCGCTGACGTTGATCGCCGAGAGCGACCTCAACGATCCGCGCCTGATCACTCCGCGCTCGGCGGGTGGTTACGGCCTGCACGCGCAGTGGGACGACGACATCCACCACGCAGTGCACGCGGCGGTGTCCGGCGAAAGGCAAGGGTACTACGGAGATTTCGGCTCGCTCGACTGCCTCGCCCGCACCCTGCAGCACGGCTTCTTCCATGCCGGGACGTATTCGAGTTTCCGCGGTCGCATCCACGGGCGCCCGCTCGACGTGCGCCGCACCCCCGCCAGTTCACTGCTGGCCTACACGTGCACGCACGATCAGGTCGGCAACCGCGCACGCGGCGACCGGCCGGGCAGGTATCTCGATCACGGACAGCTCGCCGTCAAGGCCGCGCTCGTGCTGGCCTCCCCCTACACGCCGATGCTGTTCATGGGCGAGGAGTGGGGTGCCGGCACCCCGTTCCGGTACTTCACCTCGCATCCGGAACCGGAACTCGCCGCCGCGGTCGTCGAGGGCCGCAGGCGTGAATTCGCCGAACACGGCTGGGGCGTCGAGGACGTGCCCGACCCGCAGGATCCGGAGACGTTCCGGAGTTCGGTCCTGAATCGCGCCGAACGCACCGAGCCCGAGCACGCGCGACTGCTGGCGTGCTACCGGGACCTGCTCGCGTTGCGCCGGGCCCGCGCCGAGCTGACGGATCCGTGGCTCGAGAACCTCCAGGTCGACTACGACGAGGAGGAACGCTGGATCGTCGTGCACCGCGGGACGATTCGCGTCGCCTGCAATCTCGGAGCCGATCCGGTCACCGTTCCGGTCGGCGGTGTTCCGCTGATGTGGTGGGACGAACCGGTGGTCAACCGGACCCGATCGGCTGCCCTGATCCCGGGCCACTCGTTCGCGGTGTTCGAGGGCGAAATCGACCACCACGAACGGTGACATCTTCTCAGCGTCGCCGCAGCATCCTCCACGCGAACAGGGCGGTCACCGCGAGGATGACGGCGGTGGCGGCCGAGGCACCGTGCATTCCGGCGACGAACGCCTCACGGCCCTCCACGAGGAGCGCTCCGGCCGCGGACTCCGGCAGGTGCCGTGCCGTCTCCACGAGATTGCCGAGCGTGTCGAGCCCCTCGGTCGACGCGAACAGTTCCGCGAGCCGGCCCTGATAGGTCGCGCTGACGACGCTGCCGAGCACCGCCACGCCCAGCGCCATCCCCAGTTCGTACGCGGTTTCGGACACGGCGGACGCCGCGCCCGCCCGGTCCGGTGGCGCTGCGGCCACCACGAGATCGGTGGTGAGCGTCAGCGCGACGCCGACACCCGCACCGACGACGGTGAAACCGGCGACGAACACCCCGGCACCGCCGTCGGCACCGAGCGCCAGCAGTGCCCCGGCACCGGCTGCGGCAGCCGCGAGCGAACCCGCCAGCACCCCACCGATCGGGAGGCGACGGGTCAGCGGTCCGGCGGCGAGCGAGCCGAGCGCACTGGCCGCGGTACCCGGGAGCATGAGCAGTCCGGCGGTCAGCGGGCTCACGTCCAGCACCAGCTGCAGATACTGCGAGCCGAAGAACAGCACCCCGGCGAGCGCGAACACCGACAGCAGGTTGGCGGCCACGGCGGTCGAGAAGGTGCGCTCGGCGAACAGCGACAGGTCCAGCAACGGCGACGACGTGGTGCGCTGCCGGTGGACGAAGAACAGGGCCGCGAGCACGCCGACACCGCCGGCGACGAGGTATTCCGGTTGCAGGCCGTGCAGCGCGGACTCCTTGATCGCGTAGACGAGCGGTAACACCGCTGCCAGCGACGCGATCGCCCCGACGAGATCGAATCGGCCCGGTGCCGGATCGCGGGACTCGGGGATCAGGCGCGGCGCGGCGATCACCAGGATCGCCATGATCGGCAGATTGACGAGAAACACCGAGCCCCACCAGAAGTGCTCGAGCAGCCATCCGCCGACGATCGGCCCGGCCGCGGCACCTCCGGCGGCCATCGCGCTCCACACACCGATCGCCAGCGTGCGCTGGCGCGCGTCGGCGAACATGTGCCGGATCAGGCCGAGGGTCGCGGGCATCAGGGTGGCTCCCGCGATGCCCTGCAGCACGCGTGCCGCGATGAGCATCTCGGGGCCGACTGCCCAGGCGGCGAGCACGGAGGCGGCGGCGAAGCCGGTCGCGCCGACGAGCAGCAGTCGGCGGCGCCCGATGCGGTCGCCGAGCACGCCCATCGTCACGAGCAGGCCCGCGACGGCGAACGAGTACACGTCGATGATCCACAGCAGCTGCACCCCGGTGGGGGCGAGATCGGCGCTGATGAACGGCAGGGCGAGATCGAGCACGGTCGCGTCGATCGCGATGAGCAACACGGCGCACGCGAGCACGGCGAGGCCCAGCCAGGTGCGGGCGTCGGCCCTCACGGGGACAGGGATGGTCGCGGTGCCGGGGTGTTCGCGCATGACTTCTTTCCGAGACTTCGAGAATTTACTTAACCGTCCAGCCGGTACAGTGATTTTCAGGGTAGCAACGAACCGTCCGGCCGGTACAGCGGATTGACTAGGCTCACACCATGGTCTCCGACACCCGCGACCGGATCCTCGACGCACTCGAACGCACACTGCTCGACATCGGCGTCGCCCAGGTCACTCTCGAAGCGGTGGCCGCGGCCGCCGGTGTCTCGAAAGGTGGCCTGCTCTACCACTTCCCGACCAAGGAAGCGATGCTCGCCGCCATGGTGCGCCGGCTCGGCGCCCGCAGCGACGAGCGACTCGCCGAGGCCGTCGCGGGAGGCACCCGGGTCGCCGAGTGGTACCTGTCCTATCCGGACGACCTGGGTGAGGCCGCGGAGATCTCGCTGTTCCGCTCGATGGTCGCCGCGATGCGCAGCGCCGACGGGCGGCACGACGAGGTGCAGCGCGCCGTCGTCGAGGTGATGCGGTCCTGGGACGACGGACTCCAGGCAGAATTCGACGACCCCGTCGACGCCGAAATCGTGCGACTCGTCGGCGACGGCATCTACCTCGGAGCGTTGCTCGGCCTGCCGCGCACCGACCCCGATCTCCATCGCCGAGTGGTCGCTCGGCTGCTGCGCCGCGACGAATCCGAGGACTCGCGTGCGGCTCGCACGGACCCGGAAACCGACGGTAGCCGAAACGTTTGATTATGCCTCACCGGGACGAGTACCGTCGCGAATACAGGCACATTACCGAGGTGATCGTCATGAATCTCAAGAAAATTCTGGCGGGCACGTTCCTCACCACAACACTTCTCGTCGCACCGGCCAGCATCGCCGCCGCGACCCCGGCGTTCGACCCTTCACCCGGGGTGAGCGCCGTGCAGCCCGTCAACGACAACCCGCATCCCGACCGGCACGACAACGACTGGAACGGGAAGGGCGATTGGAACAGGAGGGACCACGATCGCGGCCGGGATTGGGACCGCGGTTGGAACAACCGCTGGGACAACCCGTGGCGCGCGGACTGCTTCTGGTTCGGACCGTGGCTGGTGTGCAGCCCCTGGTGAGGCCGAACACCGTCCCTCCGCCGGTGCCCGGCGCCTAGGTCAGGTACCGGTAGGCCGGTGATCCAGGCTCGAGGCGTTGCACTTCGAGCCGGGACGCATCCATGCGTGCCAGCAGCGGTGCCAGACCGTCGGCGGCGCCGAGTTCGATGCCGACCAGCGCCGCGCCCGTCTCACGGTTGTTGCGCTTGACGTACTCGAACAGCGTGATGTCGTCGTCCGGGCCGAGCACCTCGTCGAGGAACCGCCGCAACGCGCCCGGTTCCTGCGGGAAATCCACCAGGAAGTAGTGCTTGAGTCCCCGGTGCACCAGCGACCGCTCGATGATCTCGCCGTACCGGGAGACGTCGTTGTTGCCGCCCGAGATCAGGCACACGATCGTCGATCCCGGCTCCGCGGCGATGTGGTCGAGCGCCGCGACGGACAGCGCACCGGCCGGTTCCGCGATGACGCCCTCGTTCTGATACAGCTCGAGCATCGCGGTGCAGATCGCGCCCTCGTCGACCTGGGTCATCCCGAACGCCGCAGTGCCGAGCGTGTCCTGACGGATCGTCGCGACCAACGGCAGACTCGAGTGCGACACCACCTCGGCGCCGAGCTGCGACACCACCTCGTAGGGCACGTTTCCGATCCGCTGGACCGCGGCGCCGTCGACGAACGGCTCGACCTCCGGCAGCGTCACCGGACCGCCCGCGACGAGCGCGGCGGTCATGGACGCGGCACCGGCCGGTTCGACGCCGACGATCGAGGTGGTCGGCGACTTCTCGTGCAGGTAGGCCGCGATGCCGGCCAACAGCCCCCCGCCACCGACGGGCACGACGACCAGATCCGGTGCCGCCGGCAACTGCGCGAGGATCTCGCGGGCGATCGTGCCCTGCCCGGCGGCGGTGCGCGCATCGTCGAACGGGGCGACCATCGTCGCACCGGTGCGCTCGACATCGCCGCGGGCCGCTGCGGCCGCGGCATCGAACGTGTCGCCGATCGGGATGAGCTCGACGAACTCGCCACCGTGGACGCGGATCCGGTCGCACTTCTGCTTGGGGGTACGCGCGGGCACATAGATGCGCCCCTTGATTCCCATCGACCGGCACGCGTACGCCACGCCCTGCGCGTGGTTACCGGCACTGGCCGTCACGACGCCGGCAGCCCGTTCTGCGTCGCTGAGCTGGGCCATCACGTTGTAGGCGCCGCGCAGCTTGAAGGACCGCACCCGGGTGAGGTCCTCACGCTTGAGGTAGACGTTCGCGCCGGTCAGCGCGGACAGGCGCGGGCAATGTTCGAGGGGAGTCGGTGCCACCGCCGGGGAAATTCGCTCCGCCGCCGCGTCGATGTCGGCCACGTTCACAACGGGCGTCCGAGTCGGTTCAGCGGTGTGCGGGTAGGTGGTCACCCGTCAATGCTGCCACCCGCCTCGCCGATCATCCAAAGCAGGTCACGTGACCGCGACGATCTGCGCTGACAATCGCTTGCGGATTCGCAGCGCACACGGTCTACTGACGACATGCCTGGGCCGGTATGGATCGGGCGAGTCCGATCGGCAATGGTCTTCGTGGCGAGTGCGGGGGTCGTCGCGGCCTGCACGTTGCTCCCGGGCGGCGAGGCATCGCCGACGTCGACGCCCGAGAGCGGTCCGGCAGGATCGTCGTCCGACGAGGCAGTTGGAACCGACGAGATCTCCCCTCTCGTCATCGGCGTGGTGGCACCCGACCCGGTCCCCGTGCCGGGCTCGGACGAACTCTTCCACGTGGCCTACGAGTTGACGGTGCTGAACTTCGCCCCGCGGCCCGCCGTCATCACGTCGGTCGAGACGCTCACCACCGACGGCGAGGTCGTGGCCTCGCTGACGGAGGACGAGGTCGCCGTCCGCGACGGGTTCCGCACCGCCGTAGTCGGCGAGGATCATCGTCCGGGCGGCGACCCGGCGATCCGGATCCCGGCGGGTAAGACCGCCCTGCTGGTGCTCGACGACACCTATCCCAGCCGGGATGCCGTTCCCGCGACCGTCACGCATCGGATCACCGCCTCGTTCGGCTCCCCGGAATCGGGCGACGGCGGCGTCGCGGTTCTCTGGCCCGACGAGGTGACGCAGACGGGCGGAACGGTGACGATCTCGACCGAGGAGCCGGTCGTCGTCGGCGCACCGCTCCGCGGGCAGGGGTGGATCGTCGAGAACGGATGCTGCACCCTCAACGCGCATCGCAACGTCCTGCTCCCGGTGGGCGGCCGGATCAACGGGGCCGAGCGGTTCGCGATCGACGTGAGCCGGATCGACGTCGCGGCGACCCGTGAGCACGGCTACGAGCCGGGCGTCGAGGTCGACGGGGATCCGGCACAGAACGAGAACTACCTCGCCTACGGCGCCCCGGTGCTCGCGGTCGCCGACGCCACCGTCGTGGCCGTCCACGCATCCGTTCCCGACACGCCGCCCGGCAAGCTGCCCCTCGGTCCGGGCTTCACGCTCGCCGACCTCGGCGGGAACATGGTCGCCCTCGAACTGGCCCCAGACCTGTTCGCCGTCTACTACCACCTGGCTCCCGGTTCTCCCAGGGTGGAGGTCGGAGACCGTGTGTCCGCCGGGGACGAGATCGCCCGGGTCGGCAATTCGGGCAACTCGTCGGCGGCCCACCTGCACTTCCAGTTGAGCCGCACGCCGCTCATCTTCTCGTCCGACAACGTCCCGTTCGTGCTCGACGAGTTCGGCGTCGTGGGCACGCTCGACGCCGCGAGCGGCGAACTGCTCGGCGAGCCGAACCCCGGGCCGCGTCGTGACGCCCTGCCGCTCGTGCTGACCGTCGTCGACTTCGACTAATGGCGCGCCGTGGTGTGCGACCGTCGGTCCCCTATCTCGGTTCGAGCACGAACACGGGTATCTGCCGGTCCGTCTTCTTCTGGTACTCGGCGTAGTCGGGGAACGCCTCGACCGCGCGTTTCCACCACACGGCCTTCTCGTCGCCGTGGACCTCGCGTGCGGTCATGTCCTTCACCTCGGCACCGTCCCGCAGCTCCACGTGCGGATTCGCGACGACGTTGTAGTACCAGGTCGGGTTCTTCGGTGCACCGCCCAGCGAGGCGACGACTGCGTAGATGCCTTCGTGTTCGACGCGCATCAGCGGCGTCTTGCGCAGCTTGCCGCTCTTGGCGCCCCGGGTGGTGAGGATGACCACCGGCCGGCCCTGCATGGTGTTCCCCTCGGCGCCGTCCGAGGATTCGTACTTCTCGACCTGGTCGGCGGCCCATTTCGCGGGGCTGGGTTCGTATTCTCCGATGAGAGACATACCGACAGTCAACACGTATCTGTGATCCGACACACCCGGGGCAAAAAGTTCGTTGACCCGAATTCTCGACTGCGACTACCCTGATGACAGACTTTCCAGCACCGTAGGAGCCTCGTGATGACCACTCTCGACAGTCCGGCCCGTCGGGCCAGGCGCGTGGCCGGAGTCGACCTCGCCGGCACCGAGTGGCCGCTGTACAAGCTCGAAGCCCTGGTCGTCGGCTTCCTGGTGCTGCTCACGCTGTTCGTCATCACCGGGTCCGGACAGACCGCCGTGCTCTCGGCGGCGGCCGCAGCCACCGTGACCTGGTGGGGTCGCCTGGCGTACTACCGCCGCAGCTAGAGTTCGTCTTCCAGGGTTTCGTCTTCTAGGGTTTCGTCTTCGCGCCGTGCGATCCGGTGTCGCCCGGGCGCTGCGCGGCGGTCGCCGCCATGATGCGGGTGATCTCGTCGCGGTCGGCGATACCGGGCAGGCCCCAGCCCTCCCGGTAGTCGTACAACTCGGAGAAGGTCACCGAATGCCGGTTTCCGTCGGCGACCTCGACGTCCTCGGTGGTGATCAGGCTCGGATGCGCCACACCGCACGCCTCCGCAACCTTGAACACCTCCCGGCGCAGCGCCCGCAGATACTGCTCGACCCGATCGGCCTTCGACGGAACATCCAAACCTCGTGACAGCCAAGCATTCTGGGTGGCCACGCCGGTCGGGCACCGGTCGGTGTGGCACTTCTGCGCCTGGATGCAGCCCACCGCGAACATCGGCTCGCGGGCAACGTTCACCATGTCGCAACCGAGAGCCATTGCGGCAACGGCATTGTCGGGAAGACCGAGCTTGCCCGATCCGATGAAGGTCACACGCTCGGCCAGCCCTGCCAGGGCGAACAGCCGGTAGACCCGGGCGAATCCGCTGCGGAACGGCAGCGACACCGAATCGGTGAACACGAGCGGCGCGGCCCCGGTACCGCCCTCGCCACCGTCGACGGTGACGAAGTCGACGCCACGGTCACCGTCGCGCATCGCGTCGACGAGCAGCTGCCAGAACGTCGGATCGCCGACCGCCGATTTGATCCCGACGGGAAGACCGGTGGCCGAGGCAACCTTCTCCACGAAATCGAGCATGCTGTCGACGTCGTGGAACGCCGTGTGCCGGGACGGGCTCACCACGTCGCGACCCACCGGAACGCCGCGGATCTCGGCGATCTCCTCGGTGACCTTGGCGCCGGGCAGCAGACCACCGAGACCCGGTTTGGCGCCCTGGCTCAGCTTGATCTCGATGGCCTTCACCGGTGCCGATTCGGTGAGCGCGACGAGCCGGTCGAGATCGAAACGGCCCTCGCTGTCGCGGCAGCCGAAGTAGGCCGTGCCGATCTGGAAGATCAGGTCGGCACCGTTGCGGTGGTACCGCGACAGCCCGCCCTCCCCCGTGTTGTGCAGGCAGCCGGCGGCAGCCGCCCCCTTGTTCAGAGCCACCACCGCCGCCGCCGACAACGATCCGAAACTCATCCCCGAGACGTTGACGAACGACTCCGGCCGGAACGCCTTCGCCCGCCCACGCGGCCCGCCGAGGATCTTCGCCGACGGAATCGCCAGTCCCTCACCGCTGTGCGGCGCTCCGGACGGCGGGATCCGGGAGAACGTGCGGTGCTTGATGATCGTGTACCCGTCGGTGAACTCGACGTCGTTGTCCGTGCCGAAGCCGAACGTGTCGTTCTGCCGCTTCGACGCCGCATACACCCAGTGCCGCTGGTCGCGCGTGAACGGCCGCTCCTCGTCGTTGCGGGTGACGATGTACTGACGCAGTTCGGGACCGATCGCCTCGAGCAGATACCGCCCGTGACCGAGGACCGGGAAGTTCCTCAGCAGCGCGTGCCGACGCTGGAGCAGGTCGTACGACGCCACCGCGGCCAGCGCCGCAGCCGGGATTCCGAGAGCCTTCGACCAGTCCATGAATCCACGGTAGGTCCGTTGCGGGCACCGCACGTCGGGAAAGGCGATACCGTCCCGTCGGCTCGCACTCAGTGCGCGGTCACGGTGGACGTGCCCGCTCGATCCACGGACGAGGTGGAGGGCCGGCGACGCCGGAGATTGGCCGCGCAGACGCGGGCCAGCACGGCCGGGTGCCCCAGGTTCCGCGGCGGGTCGTACAGGCTGCTGACTCGGAGGAAGCGCATCGCGACCGCAGTGTCGGTCTCGGCGGCGGTGAGGACCCGATCGACGTAGGCGTTGCCGATCCTGACACCCCACGGTCGCGGTCCCTCGACCTCCGGCAGCGACAGGTCGGCACCGATCGCGAACTTCCATGCCGCCCCGACGGGCCGGGCGGCCGCCCGGAAGAACCGGCCGGCAATGTCGGAATCACTGCAGTGCAAGCACTTTCGCAGCTCGAGGGCTTCGAGAGCCGCAACGGTCATGCCCTGCCCGTAGATCGGATTGAAGCTGCAGACCGCGTCACCGAAGACGAGCAGCCCGGCCGGGAACCGGCTCATGCGTTCGTAGTGCCGCCATTGGCTCGACGGGTAGCGATGTCTCGCGACGGCACCGAGCGGTTCGGCCGAACGAAGCGCAGCGACCACATGCGCCGGAGTGAACGACTCGACGAACTCGATCGTGTCGGCGAGGTCGGTCGGCGGTTCCGTGTCCACCATCCCGGTTTCCGTGAACATCCACGTATCGTTCTCGCAGGCGAACAATGCCATCCCGGTCGGGCGCCCCGGTTGCGGTCCGACGATGACCATCTTCTCCCGCAGCATGCCGGGCGGAATGCGCAACAACCGACTGCAGTACGTCACGTCGACCACGAGGTGCTCTTCCTCGGGGCGGCCGTAGCCGAGGCCCTCGAGAATCGCCGGGGTGCGGGCCCCGCGTCCCCGGGCGTCGACCACGAGATCCGCGCGGAGTGTCCGGGCGCTCCCACCACCGCCCACCTGTACACCGGTGACCCGACGGCGATCGGCCGTGGTGGTGAGCTCTCCGGCACCGTGGCCGTCGAGGATCGTGACATTCGGCAACTCGCGGATCCGACTGCGCACCCGGCTCTGCAGGAAGCACCTGCTCGGCAGGTACGTCGCGAACCCGTCCCGCACACGATCCCTCTTCCCGAACGTGTGCCCGCCGAAGGCGAGGTGGACACCAGCCATGTCACCGTACGCGATCTGCGGAACACCCTCGGAGGCCAGATCGTCGAGCAGCCCGGGCAGGAGTTCGTCCATCGCCTCCGCTCCGGACGCGAGCAGCGCGTGGACATGCCGCCCCTGCGGCACCCCGCGCCGGTTCTCCGGCCCGGTGGGAAGCACGTCCCGCTCGACCACGGTCACCGTGTCGTAGAACTCGGCCAGCGCGCGGGCGGCCAACAGCCCGCCCATACTGCCCCCGAGAACAACCGCCCGACCGCCGATCCTGTTCATGATCTTCGCCTCGCATGAATGCCCGAGTGATACGCATTCGATGCTGGTCCGGCGGTCGCCGGAGCGCGCGAGTAGCGCCCTACTCGAGTTTCCGGGCGCTACCGCGCGGGCGGGTTAAGTAGCCAGGCAGCCCGGGCCGAGGAGCGCCTTGAGATCGCCCATCAACGCCGACGACGGTTCCACCCGCAGGCTGTCGTCGACCTTGAGCAAGGTGACCTTGGTACCGGAGATCAGCCGCACG
>NZ_JADZGH010000193.1:15002-23415 GCF_015865005.1 Rhodococcus sp. CX | reverse complement strand
GATCGACACGCGTGCCTTGACCAGGACCACGGAGTCCTCGACGACGTCCATCCCGTACACCGAGTAGGACTGCGGGAAGAACAGCACCTCGATGCCACCGGACAGGTCCTCGATCTGCGCGGACGCCCAGGCCAGACCGTTCTTGTTGATGCGCCGGTTCACCGAGGCGAGAATGCCGCCGACGGTGACCTGGGTGCCGTCCTTGATGTCGCCTTCGAGGATTGCCGGGATCTGGGTGTCCGCCTGCGCGGCGAGCACGTGCTCGATGCCGTTGAGGGGGTGTCCCGAGACGTACAGGCCGAGCATCTCCCGCTCGAGCGCGAGCCGGTGCTTGGTGTCCCACTCCTCGTCGGGGATCTTCACGTTGAACACCGACGTCACCGACTCGTCGGCGTCGGCGCCGCCGAACAGGTCGAACTGGCCGATGGCCTCGGCTTTCTTGGTGCTCATCACCGCGTCGATCGCGTCGGCGTGGACGAGCATCAAGCCCTTGCGGGGATGACCGAGCGAGTCGAACGCGCCGGCCTTGATGAGCGATTCGGTGACCTTCTTCGAGCAGGCCAGCGTGTCGATCTTGCCGAGATAGTCGGAGAATTCGGTGAACGCACCCTTCTCCTCACGGGCCTTGATGATCGACGCGACGACGTTCGCACCGACGTTGCGCACCGCGCCCATACCGAATCGGATGTCCTCGCCGACCGCGGCGAAGTCGACGCGCGAGGCGTTCACGTCCGGCGGCAGCACGGTGATGCCCATCTTGCGGCAGTCCGCCAGGTACAGCGCGGCCTTGTCCTTGTCGTCACCGACCGAGGTGAGCAGCGCGGCCATGTACTCGGCCGGGTAGTTGGCCTTGAGGTAGGCGGTCCAGAAGGACACGAGACCGTAGCCGGCGGCGTGCGACTTGTTGAACGCGTAGCCGGCGAAGGGCAGAACGGTGTCCCACAGCGCAGTGATCGCCGGCTGCGAGAAGCCGTTGTTCCGCATGCCTTCGGCGAAGCCGTCGTAGGCCTCGTCGAGGATCTCCTTCTTCTTCTTACCCATCGCGCGACGCAGCAGGTCGGCCTGGCCGAGGCTGTACCCGGCGACCTTCTGCGCGATCTGCATGATCTGCTCCTGGTACACGATCAGACCGAACGTGTCCTTCAGGATGTCGCGCAGCGGTTCCTCGAGTTCCGGATGGATCGGCTTGACCTCTTGCCGATTGTTCTTGCGGTCCGCGTAGTCGTTGTGGGCGTTCATGCCCATCGGACCCGGCCGGTACAGCGCGAGGACGGCGACGATGTCGTCGAAGCCGGTCGGCTGCATGCGTCGCAGCAGGTCACGCATGGCACTGCCGTCGAGCTGGAACACGCCTAGCGTGTCGCCGCGCGCAAGCAGTTCGTAGGTCGGTTCGTCCTCGAGCGGGAGGGTGTCGAGGTCGATGTCGATCCCGCGGTTCTCCTTGATCAGCTCGATCGCGTCGCCGATCACCGTGAGGTTGCGCAGGCCCAGGAAGTCCATCTTCAGCAGGCCGATGGCCTCGCACGACGGGTAGTCCCAGCCGGTGATGATCGCGCCGTCCTGGGCGCGTTTCCACACCGGGATCGCATCCATCAGCGGCTCGGACGACATGATGACCGCGCAGGCGTGCACGCCGGCGTTGCGGATCAGTCCCTCGAGGCCGAGCGCGGTCTCGTAGATCTTCTTCACGTCCGGGTTCGAGTCGATCAGCGCGCGAACCTCGGCGGCCTCCTTGTACCGCTCGTGATTGGGGTCGGTGATGCCGGAGACCGGGATGTCCTTCGCCATGATCGGCGGCGGCAGCGCCTTGGTGATCTGGTCGGCGATCGCGAAGCCGGGCTGACCGAACTGCACGCGCGCCGAGTCCTTGATGGCGGCCTTGGTCTTGATGGTGCCGAACGTGATGACCTGGGCGACCTTGTCGTTGCCCCACTTCTCCGACGCGTAGCGCACCATCTCGCCGCGGCGACGATCGTCGAAGTCGATATCGATATCGGGCATGGAGACACGTTCGGGGTTGAGGAACCGCTCGAACAGCAGACCGTGCGGGATCGGGTCGATGTTCGTGATGCCCATCGCGTAGGCGACAAGAGAACCGGCGGCCGAACCACGGCCCGGGCCGACCCGGATGCCGACCTCACGGGCATGGTTGATGAGGTCGCCGACCACGAGGAAGTAGGCGGGGAATCCCATCTCGTTGATGACGCCGATCTCGTAGTCGGCGCGGGCGAGGTACTCCTCCGGCGGGCCGCCCGGGAACCTACGCTCCAGGCCGCGCATCACCTCGTGGCGCAGGAAGCTCTCCTGGGTGTGTCCCTCGGGCACCGGGAAGATCGGCATGCGATCGCGGTGCTTCCACACGTCGTCGTAGGACTGCACGCGTTCGCCGATGAGCACCGAGTTGTCGCATGCGCCGGGAACCTCCGAGTCCCAGATGGCACGCATCTCCTCGGCGGACTTGAGGTAGTAGCCGTCACCATCGAACTTGAAGCGGGTCGGATCCGAGAGCGTCTTGCCGGTCTGGATGCACAGCAGCGCCTCGTGGTTCTCGGCGGCATCCTTCGTGACATAGTGGCAGTCGTTCGTCGCGAGCGGAGGAATACCCAGCTTGCGGCCGATCTCGAGCAGGCCCTCGCGGACGCGCCGCTCGATGGACAGGCCGTGGTCCATCAGTTCCAGGAAGAAGTTGTCCTTGCCCCAGATCTCCTGCCACTTCGCGGCGGCCTCGAGCGCCTCGCGGTCGTGACCGAGACGCAGCCGCGTCTGGATCTCACCGGACGGGCAGCCCGTCGTGGCGATGATGCCCTCGGCGTGCGCGGCGATGAGTTCCTCGTCCATGCGGGCCCACTTGCCGAGCTGACCCTCGATGGAGGCGAGGGAGGACAGCTTGAACAGGTTCCGCAGGCCCGTCGCGTTCTCCGCGACCATCGTCATGTGGGTGTAGGAGCCGGAGCCGGACACGTCGTCGGATTTCTGGCTGGGATCGCCCCACAGCACACGCTTGGTGTTGAACCGGGACTCCGGGGCGATGTACGCCTCGATGCCGATGATCGGCTTGATCCCGAACTTCTTCGCGGCGTTGTAGAACTCGCTCGCGCCGTACATGTTTCCGTGGTCGGTCATGCCGACCGCCGTCATCCCGAGCCGTTCGGCCTCCTTGAACAGGGGCCCGACCTTCGCGGCACCGTCGAGCATCGAGTACTCGGTGTGGTTGTGCAGATGAACGAACGAGTCAGCCACGCGTGTCACTCCCGGAAGTCAGTGGGCACCGATGAGTGTAGGCCTCCACGGCGACGTGTTCGGTCAGCCACACCGCGCCTGCTGCGGGTCTTCGTTCCCGGCATGGTGACCGTCACACACCCGTGTGTAAGCTGCCCTCTGCGTCGGGGTCGGGGGACCCTGCGATCGGGGTGAACCCGACACCACAGGGGGGCGATGGTGATCTTGTTCTGTTCTGCATGCGTGTGTTCTCCGGGCCGCGGCAGGCGGTCGCGGTGAAGGTCGATCCGGAGAGGCTCGCCGCGCTCGCCACCACCCTCATGAACCACGCGGACGAGGTCCGGCGCGCGGGAAATTCCCACCGGACCGGGCCGTGGTACGACCTCGAGCAGCTGCCGCATTCGCTGGAGGGGTCGCAGCTCGCCGCGGTCTCGGCGGAGGCGGTCGCTGTGCTGGCGGGGGCCTTCGACGTGCTCGCCGGGCCGATCGACCAGATGGCCTACATCGCCGGGGGCGGTGCGAAGGGCTACGTGATCGCCGAGGACGAGTTCGCGTCCCTCATCCGCAATGCCGGGGAGGTCGCGTGACGCCGACGCAGACGTCCGTGGCGAGGTGGCAACCACAGCACCTGGGCGGAACCGCGGACGCGATCGACGGAGCGCAGCGGCGGCTCGCCGCCATCGCCCGCTCGGTCCATCGCGATGTGTCGCTGATGCGCGACCACGACTACTGGGTCAGCGATGCGCAGGTAGCCGCGGAGGAACGCGCCGAGTTCGAAAGCCGCCGGATGCTCCGGTGCGCCGAAGGTGTGGAGACCGTCGGCGGGGCGTACCGGTCCGCACTGGGAAGCATCGGCGCGGCGAGAACCCACCTGCTCGACACCGTCGCCGCAGCCCACGCTGCCGGCGCCTCCGTCGGCGACGACTGGCAGGTCGCGGCAGGGTCCGTCGAGGATCCTCAGGAGGTCGACTACTGGCGCTGGCGGGTCGGCCAAGCGGTGACCGCCCTGACCGACGCCGACGCCGAGGCTGCCCGAGCGGTCCGGAACGCCCTCGATGCCCTGCGCGCACTCGTCCCCGAACAGCTCGGAACGTCCGGCCTCGAAGCCCGCGAACTCGCGGTGAAGATCACCGGCGGCGAGCACTTGACCGCCGCCGACATCGACAATCTGCTGCGTGACCTGCGCGGAATCCAACCCACCGCCGAACAGCTCGAAGCCCTGGCGCGTGGGGAACACATCGTGATGTCCCAGGCAACGCTCGACTATGTGCGGGAGTTGTACGGCACGCTCGGGGTCGACGGATTCGTGAAACTGTCCGAGCAGGTGAGCATGGAAGGGTCCGCGGAAGGGCAGCGGCTCCTGGCGAACGGTTTGGCGCTCGCCTCCGGACCCGAGACCGGCTCCGGAGGTATGCCGGCAGGGGTGGCGGAATTCTTCGACAAGCCGGCCACGACCGGCGTCGTGGTAGGCAATCCCCCGGTGTTTCTCACCGCCGTTCCGGACTCGGGTCTGCTCGACCGGTTCGCGCAGTCGTACGGGGTCGGTGACGCGGCGTTGCAGCAGGACAATCCGATCAATCGCGCACTGCTCGAGCAGGTCGGTGAGTTGGCTGCACTCGATCCGGGGCCCCGAAGCGCCATCGAACTGCGGGACGCCGGATCGACGACGTTCGACGGCCTCCTCGAGCATCTGGTCGCCGCCGGTGGGCGTGACCAGGAGAGCGTACACGAGATGGTGGTCGATCCGGACAGCCGCGAAGATCGGATACTTCCTCTCCTGCAACATGATTGGTCGGACTCCGGCGAGCCCGCGGTGGCGAGGATGTTCGAGTGGATTGCGGACGATGCAACAGCGACCGGTGACGACCCCTGGGCGATGGAACGCGCCACGCGTGCAGGCGAAACTGCTTTCGACCTTTCGCAATTGCTGTCCGGCCACCATGCGGAACTGCTCGACGTTCCCGGGACCGACGGAAAATCGATCGGTGAGCTGAATCCCGCTGTGACCCAAGGCCTCGCACGGGCCGTGGCACCCTATCTGGCCGACATGGTCGGCGTTCCCGGTGAGGAGACCGGAACACACGGATACGGGGCACTCGGCTTCCGGAACGCGCCACTGCTCTACGCAGTGCTGTCGAGCGACGTCGACGCGGCCGGGCACCTGACAGCACAGGCATCGACGTCGGTCGCGTCGCTGGAGCAGGTGTGGGCGACATCCGGTGCAACGAACACCGATTCGCGAATCCACTACGGAGTGTGGGCGGGACGGTTGGCTGGCCTGGTCGAAGCCGGGCTCGACCTCGAACTGGAGAACCGGCGAAACGACGCCGAGGATGCACTGGACAGGAGAGGCTTGGTGTTCGACAGCGCGAAAGCGGCCCTGTACGGGTCGGCTTCGTTCGTTCCGGTGGCGGGTCCGTTCCTGGCGACAGGCATCGACGTCGCATCTCCATCCGTGCGCGAGGCGTACTTGAGCACGGCCGACCGGATCGAATCGATGACGGCGAATGCTTCGACTGACACATCGCGTACGGCCTCCTACTACAACATGGCGCTCGGCGTGCAAGCCGCCAATGGTGGGCGCCTTCCCGCAGACTCGGCGTGGACCGAGTACACAACCGAGGACGGTCGGCTGCAAACGTTGACCGAGATCGAAGGCGAACGCCCAGACACCGAATTGACCCACTTCAGCACGAGAACGCATGACGCCCTGACGGCCGCCGACCTCCCTCTGGAGGCCTTCTTCTCCGCATTCGAAAATGCTCGGCAGGATGTGGATCGATGACCCGAATCGCAACCCGACTCAGTATCGCGTGTGTTGCAGCTGCCGCGGCGTTCCACGTATCCGGCTGCAGCACCGGCCAAGATACATCGGAGTCCGAAATATCTGCGCGCTACCAACTCCCGGATGTGGTTCAGTACAACTATCGCTGGAGCGCGGAGTCCGGTATCAACCTGCTCGGCCCTGACGCAACGGTCGTTCGCGCCTATTTCGAGTCCTACTACATTGCGAGTTTCGCGCACTCAACCGCGGCGGGTTATCCCGGGTTCGAGAACGCCACAGAGGACGTCGCATACGACCCCCCACGTCATCGAGCGATCAACGACCGAACCAATTACAACCCACTTCCCATCGTCGGCACCTTTCATGCACATCTGCTGTCGATCGAACGGAACGACTTCGGTATGCAGGCAGTTGTCTGCGAAGGTGACTATTCCCTGATGGACCTACGTCGCGACGGCACATACACCAATCGCGGGGTGCGGATACCGACCGCAATGCAAATCGAGTTCACGCCAGGATCTGCCGGGATCACAGACACAGCGCGCTACGCGGAGGGCCCGGAACGCACACCCCAAAACGACGTGTTCGGCGGTTGGACCGTCACGCGACACGCCTTCTCGACGGGAAACTTCGACGACAACCTCGCCTGCCAGCACAAGTTTCCCGACCCACCCGAAACAAGATCCGAACGTATCAACGAAACATTCACAGTCCCTTACCCGACCCTGCCGCCCTACCCCGGATGGTCGAGTTCCCAGTGACGAGCGATCAGACGTCGGCGATACGACTAGTTGCTGCCGCAGAGTCATCACCAGGACCGATTCGCAAACGCGTGATCGCGCTTGTCGCCGCTACACTCACCATCTCGGGATGCACCGTGAATCACGGCGATCGCGCCACCCGAAGCGCCTGCGCCGTACACACTTCCCGATCTCGTCCAATACAACTACCGTTGGAGCGCCGAACCCGGCATCGACCTCTTCGGCTCACCCGAAACCGCCGTACGTGCCTACCTGGAGTCCTACTACATCGCCAGCTTCGCTCACTCCACAGCTGCCGGCTACCCCGGATATGAGGACGCCACCCGAAACCTCTCGTACGACCCTCCCAGGCGAGACATCAACGACCGGTCGAATTTCAACCCGTTTCCTGTGGTCGGCACCTTCTACGCCCACATTCTTTCGATGGAGGAAACCGACACGGGCGCAAGGGCAATTGTCTGCCAGGGGAACTATTCGCTCATGACCGAAGTTCCAGACGGAACGTATTCCAATCACGGCTGGAGAATCCCGAGCCCGTTCGTCATCGACCTGTCCTCCCCATCCGAAGAAGACCCCGAACAAGTACGCATTACCGAAGGTCCCGCACGTGCGCCCCAGGAGGACATGTTCGGCGATTGGACTATCACGCGACACGCCTTCTCGACAGGAAGCTTCGACGACAACCTCGCCTGCGCGCCGAAGTTTCCCGACCCGCCCGAAACCAGACCTCAACGGAACAACGAAATGTTCACAGCCCCGTACCCCACCCTGCCGCCCTATCCGGGATGGCCGGATCCGACGCACTGACCGCGCCCAACCCCGACGGTCAACGCTCGACGTCTACGTCGTCGACGATCACGCGGCGCGGCGCGCGACGAGCCCGCCTCAGCGCATCCGCGCTGTAGATGACGAGCGCCACCCAGATCAGCGAGAACCCGATCCATCGCGACGGGGGCATGGCCTCGTGCAGAACCAGCACACCCCAAGCCATTTGCAGGCTCGGCGTCAGGTACTGCAGCATTCCTAATGTCGCGAGCGGCACCCGCTGCGCCGCCGCCCCGAACAACAGCAACGGAACTGCGGTGACGAGACCGGCCGAGACGAGCAGAAACGCGTGGCCAGGGCCCTCCGTCAGGAATGTGCCGGTGCCTGTCGCCGTGAGGAACACCAGATAGCCGAGCGCGAACGGAACCGCGACCACTCCCTCCCCGGTGAGAGAAGTGCGCGGGTCGAGGGGCACGATCTTCTTGATCACGCCGTACAACGCGAACGACAGCGCCAACGTAAGCGCGATGATCGGCGGGCGCCCGTAGTCGACGGTGATGACGACGACCGCGATCGTGGCAAGCAGCAACGCCGCGATCTGCGCTCGGTACAACCGTTCCCGGAAGAACAGCACGCCGAACAGCACACTGACGAGTGGGTTGATGAAGTATCCGAGCGCGGTTTCCACGACGCGGCCGGACGTCACGCCGTAGATGTAGGTTCCCCAGTTCACGGCGATCGCCGCCGACGCGGCCGCGACCAGCGCCCACGTTCGAAGACCCAGTCCGCGCAAGGTGCCGAGCTTGCCCAGTACCGCGAGCAACAACAGCATGAGCAGCAGCGTCCACAACACCCGGTGGGCGAGGATCTCGACCGCGCCGGC
>NZ_JADZGH010000193.1:6685-14992 GCF_015865005.1 Rhodococcus sp. CX | reverse complement strand
GGCGCCGATCCCGCACAGGACTCCGACGTTGTTGGTACTACGGTCGACGGCGGTCACCCGCCAACCCTATTCCTCCGCGACGGTACCGGCCGACTACGCGACAGGTACCGCCTCAGAGACCGAGGGCTTCGCGAAGCCGCCGCGCGCTCATGGCACCAGGTCGTTCCTCGGCGGGAAGCGTGCCAAGCAGGTGGATCAGGTCGTCGCGGCGCGTCGGGTCCGCGGCGGCCTGCCGCGGGGTCAGCCCGTCGAGCGCGGGGATCTGTTCGTCGAGCCACGCCTGCTCGTATTCGCGGATCCGCTCGTTGAGCATGGCCGCGAGCTCCTCGTCGTCGAGGTCGCCGGGAACCTCCGACGCGGACTGCTGCGCCTGCGCCAACATCTCCGCAGCCGGGGTTCGTGACTCGGTGACCTCGCGTGCGTTCGGCGCCGCTGCGACGACCAGTTCGATCATGTCGTCGAAGTCGAATTCGCTCATCGCCTCGACGGTCAGCGTCCACGGCTCACCCGAGCGGTCGAGGCGCACCACACCGAGCACGCGCTCGCCGTCGATCCACGCCCACTCGTCGCCGCTAGCGGCACCGAAGCGACGGCTGAGCTTGCGCCGAAGGGTCGTCGAGGAAGGCACCGTGAACTCGGCGGTGCAGAAGACCATCGGTTCTCCGCCGGCCGTCACGAGTCGAGGCGGCGCGAAACGGGCGCTGAGGCACGATACGAGTTCTTCCGGGTCTGTCTCGTCATCGTCGAGCAACGCCATCAGCGGTCCGCGTTGTGGAAGGGCGACCGCTTCGGCGCCTCCGAAGATGTTCCAGAGGCCGTCGCCGACGGGCACGATCCGCGTGCAATACAGCTCCCCTGGCTTCACCTGCCGGCTGGCGGTCCTCTCGGTGACGTCGATGCGATCACCGGTGCGCAGATCTCGCATCGTGATACCCGATCCTGGCCGGACAGCGTCGACCTCGAACAGGGATCTGCCGATGAGCAGCCACTGCTGCGCGAGCAGCTGTTCGTCGTCGGGCAGCAGTCTCCCCCGGGTCTTCAGAAATTCGGCGAACGCTCCGGTTTCGAAAAGTGCGACATCCCAGACGAAGTCGTCGAGGCCGAGTGACGGGTTCTCGTGACCGCCCGGCAGGTAGGACGCGCGCACCAACGCCAACTCCACGGCCCGGATACGCCAGTGCGACAGCTCCACGAACTGGCCGATCTTCGCGTACAGCCAGCGGGCACGCTCCGCCAGGCTGTAGTCCCTGTTCGCGCGGTAGCCGGACAGCAGCTGATACATCGGATGTTCGCGTCCATCCTCCAACCGCCCGTACAGAGCCAACGCCCGTTCGGCGTTGCCACGGTCGGATTCGTATTGTGCCAGGTACAGCAGCGCCGGTCCGAAGTCGCTGTCGGCCGCGAGGGAACGGAGGTAGTGTCCCTCCGCGTCCTCGATGTGCCCGGAGCCTGCGGCGGCCCCGGCGATCCAGTGTGCAGCGGCAGCGACCTGCCGCGGACCGTGCTCGATCAGCCAATCCGCTGCACGGCCGATCGGCTCGGTGTCGAAGGCCTGGAACTCGAGCACGCGGTCATAGACGGCGGTGACGACAGCAGGGTCGGCGAGATCGAGGAACAGGTCCGGACCGTACAGGGAGAACGTCTCGGCGAATCTGTCGCCGGCTTCTGGGTCGCCGCTGCAGCCACCGACGAGTGTCACGAATCCGGTCGCGGCGAGCACCGCATCCTCGGGAACACCGAGGCTCTCTGCGAGATCCGATGTCGAGGCCCCGAAGTCGTCTGTTGTCATGGGGCCGAGGGTAGAGCCCCTGAGCAGCCTGGACCACCTGCCAGCGTTCCCGCCGTCGCGGCTGACAGCCGCGCGGCGCCGGTCGCGCACGGCTGCCTTCTGTCTCGGCGGCTGGGCGCTGCGCGCCTGGTGTGCACATTTGGCGGCTCCAACCGCCACAAGTACACACCGAGAAAATCAGTCGTCGGTCTCGTCGAGCACGCCGACGCTCACGCCGTAGGGCAGGAAGCGAACGCACCGGCTCGGATCCGTGTTGTTCTTGTGGGCACGCAGCGCGTCGAGTTCGGTGCGATACACCTGCTCGACCCGGGCGAAACCCTCGGCGTCGACCGAGTAGACCGCCCACACGCCGTCACCCGCGCTGCCGGTCGTTTCGGGTTCCGGGGCACGACGCGGCCCCGAGCCGCTCGATTGCCCGAGGAACCTGACGAACTGCTCCTGCAACTGCCGGAACTGCTCACCCGCTTCCCGCATCACGCGGTCGATGTCGTCGGGGTCGAATCCGAACGGCCGGTCGTTGTCCATCACGGACCTCCTCGGCGGAGACGAGCCCGCCGGCGTGGCGGGACCTCTCTCCAGTGTGCCGTGTCTCAGGGTTCGCCGTCGTCGGGTCCCGGTGCCACGACCTCCACCTGCTCGGGCAGCAGCGGAGACACCGCAAACCGTCCCGCGACCGCGTCGGCCGGCAACGCCTCCACAGCCCGCACGCGGGCGTCGTCGGTGAGCGTCCGCAGGTCCTCCGGAGCCGCCCACACGACTATCCCGACGACGCACGCGCAGCCGGCGGCGAGCCGCTCGGCCGACACCGCCGCAACCCGCGCGGCGCGATCGTTCCCGCTCGCCGGGACCTGCAACCGTGAAGCCGCGACGGACGGTGCGCGGCGCAGTGCTTCCGGATGCTGCGGCACCGCGACCGTCACCAACGGGGTCTGCACCCGGTCGATAGGGACCCGGAACAGCACCTGCGCGACCCGCATGCCGGCGCCGAGCTCCGCGACGGCAGCGACGTCGACCGGCTCGGTGAACGACACGAGGGCCCAGCGCGGGGCGCTCGCGTCGGTCGGGTCGTCGAGGCTCTCGGCGGCACGGCTCAGATACTCGGCGACGAGTTCACCCGAATCCGGACCGAGGGCGTCCGAACGCACCGAGGCGGGCCGCACCGGGTTGAGGACCCCCGCGAGCAGCACGGCGAGCACCAGCAGTGCCACGCACACCCACGGAAGTACCCGACGGATCACGACGACTCAGGCATCGCGTAGCACGGCCAGCGCATGTTCGAGGTCTGCGGGGTACTTGCTGGTGATCTCCATCCAGTGGCCCTGCGTGGGGTGCGCGAATCCGAGCGACCGGGCGTGGAGCCACTGCCGTTCGAGTCCGAGTCGGGCAGCGAGACGCGGGTCGGCGCCGTAGGTAAGATCGCCGCAGCAGGGGTGCCGCAGCGCCGAGAAGTGCACCCGGATCTGGTGGGTGCGCCCGGTTTCGAGGTGGATGTCGAGCAGGCTCGCGGCCTGGAACGCCTCGACGGTGTCGTAGTGCGTGATGCTGGGCTTGCCGTCCGCGGTCACCGCGAACTTCCAGTCGCTGCTGCGGTGCCGGCCGATGGGAGCGTCGATGGTGCCGCTGCTCGGGTCCGGGTGTCCCTGCACGAGCGCGTGGTACCGCTTGTCGATGGTGCGCTGCTTGAAGGCCCGCTTGAGCACCGTGTACGCGCGTTCCGAGGTGGCCACCACCATGACACCGGAGGTACCCACGTCGAGGCGGTGGACGATGCCCTGGCGCTCGTGGGCACCGGACGTGGAGATCCGGAATCCGGCGGCGGCGAGTCCGCCGATGACGGTCGGGCCGGTCCAGCCGACGCTGGCGTGCGCGGCGACACCGACAGGCTTGTCGACGGCGACGATGTCGTCGTCGGCGTACAGGATCTCCATGCCCTCCACGGGCTGCGCCTCGATGGTCAGCGGCCTCGGGGGCTCGGGCAGTTCCACCTCGAGCCACGATCCGGCGGACAGCCGGTCCGACTTGCCGGCGGGCGTACCGTCGACGAGTACCGCGCCTTCCTCGGTGAGCGCGGCGACCACGGTCCGCGACAGCCCGAGCAGCCTGGCCAGTCCCGCGTCGACCCTCATCCCGTCGAGCCCGTCCGGTACGGGCATCGCCCGGGTTTCTCTCACTAGCGTGCTCCCTTTTCCGTTTCCTCGGCTGCGTCCGCGTCGTTCGCTTTGCCCGCGCGCGACCCGTCCGGATCGATCCCGAACACGGTGAGCGCCACGAGCAGGATCGCTCCGCACACGATCGCCGAGTCGGCGACGTTGAACACCGGCCACCATCCGACCGACACGAAGTCCACGACGTGTCCCTGCAGAGGGCCGGGTGAACGGAAGATCCGATCGACAAGATTACCGAGTGCGCCACCGAGCACGAGGCCCAGACCCAGGGCCCACCATCCGGACCGCAGAGTGCGGCCGATCTTGACGACACCGATCACGACGGCGATGGCGACGATCGTCAACACCCACGTCATGCCGGTCGCCATGGAGAACGCTGCGCCGGGGTTGCGCACCAGCGTCAGGGTCACCGTGTCGCCGATGATCGAGATCGGATCGCGGGGATCGATGTGGGCGACGGCGAGAACCTTGGTGATCAGGTCGAGCGCGAAGACCACGACAGCCACGCCCAACAGCGCGATCAGCCGGCGTCCGGCCGGCGCGGGGGCGGCGTTCGGCCCCGGTGTTTCGAGGCTGGGATCTTTGCGGGCGGCGTCGTCGGTCACCGTGCCATCATCCCTCACCCCGGCGAGACGACGGCCACCCCACCCCGCGTGGCTACCCTGGGGGACGTGCCAGTGCTGTCCAGATTCGCTCCCCCGAGGCCCCGCGCGCTCGCTGCTGTCCTCTCCTTGACCGCCGTTGTCGCCGGGTGCAGCAGTTCCCCGGACGCGGCGACCGACATCGGTCCCACGTCCACCGAGGTCACCGTGCCGGTGTCGGCGGTGACGACGACGGTCCTCGACCCGGGTGCCGAACCTCGCGACGTGATCCGGGTGACGCCGGCCCTGGACACGGTCCAGCACATCGACCTGACCACCAGCTCGCAGGTCTTCCAGCAGATCGGTGATCAGCCCCGCCAGGACTTCTCGTCGCCGGAGGTCACACTGCCGCTGACGGCGACGGTCACGCGGGCGGTGTCGAACGGAGATCCCAGCACCGTCGTGGATCTGACGCTGGGCGACGCGACCTCCCCCGACGGGGCCCTGATGTCGGCGTTCGCGGCGGCGTCCGGGTCCGGGGCGGGTCTCACGCTCGGGCCGACCGGCGCCGTCAGCGCGCTGCGGCTGCGTCCGGCCCCGAACGCGCCCGACGCCGCGCGCGCCGCGATCGAGCAGGCGTTCTATCAGGCCGTGTACCGGATGGTCTCGTTCCCCGACGTCCCGATCGGTGTCGGTGCGGTGTGGGAGATCCACCAGCAGGTGATGAGCGGTATCACGCTCGACCAGGTGAGCACGGCGACGCTGGTGGCACGGGACGGCGATCGGTTCACCGTGCGGGTGAACATCGCGCAGACGCCCCGGGACTCGGCGTGGGAGCTGCCCAACGAGGCCGGACATCTGAACATCGATTCGTTCACGATGGCCGGGGACGGAATCCTCACGATCGACCCGGCACAACCGCTTCCGGTGGACGGCGAACTGACACTGGCCGGCGACCAGGCCTACAGCGATCCCGAAGGCACCACCAAGCTCGCACAGTCCCTGCAGGACCGGGTGCACTGGCAGGCAGGTCAACCCTGATCGGGTGCCCCGGTGTGAACACGGCGAGGGCCGGAGCGGTTGTCCGCTCCGGCCCTCGCTGCGTTCGAAAAGAGCAGGTACCCGGAAGATCAGGCGCAGGCAGGCGACTGCAGCGACGCCATGGCGACGATGCCGCACGCGCTGTTCTTCGACAGCTTCCACACGCCGTCCTCGGCGACGAAGTCGACGGTGCCGGTGGCGACCTGGTCGCCGATCTTGGTCTCGATACCGGCGGTGGCGGTGCCGTTCTCGTTGTCGTTGACGTCGAGGACGGTGACCTGGGCACCGGCCTGCTTGGCGGCGGCGGCCACCTGATCGATCAGGCTCGGGTCGGCAGCGGCGCCCTCGACCAGGTCGACCTTCTGGTCGGCCGGGACGGTCTCGTCGAACGCCTGCGCCAGCATGGCGTTGAGGTCCTCCACGGTCGGCACCGGCGGGTACGCGGCGGCCTCGGCCGTGGTGGTGGTGGCAGCCGTGGTGGTCTTCGCGGTCGTGGTCGTGCTGTCACCTTCGTCCGAGCTGCAGGCGGACATCGTGAGGGCGGCGGCCAGTGCCACCGTGGCGACGGTGATCTTGCGAAGCTTCAACTTCTCGTCCTTCTCGTTCTCGATCGTGCACGGGATCGTGCTCGGGTCATCCAGCAGCGGATGCTCCACCGGGACAGCGGATCGGGGGCCAGCGTACCCGGCGGCGATAAGAACTCCATGAGAGCCGGGACTTCTTCAGGCGAGGCTGGCGAGGGGGTCGGCGACGACGAGCGCCGGATCGTCCTCGGGGAGCGTCCGGGCCGGTCCGGGGCCGGTGGTGCGGGTCTCGAATCGCACCGTCACCCGTCCGTGTCCGGCGCCCTGAACCCAGCCGTGCCCGAACTCGGGGTGGCTCACATCTGTGCCCGGACGCCATCGTGACCGCGGTTCCTCGGCGCGCTGGTGAAGTACCGGTCGCGGCCCGGAGTCGGCCTCGTCGTCCTCGGCCGACCGGTCCAGTTCCGGGAACAGCGAGTCCTGCCGGACTGCCGACAGTCCCGCGAAACCGACGCCGACCAGCCGGATGGGCCCGATCTCCAAGGGGTCCAGGGCGAGGCGTTGCGCCGCGCCGGTCAGCGTCGGCAGGTCCTCGGTGGCGTACGGCAGCGTCGAGGATCGCGTGAGAATACTCATATCGGCCTTGCGCAGTTTGAGCACCACCGTGCGCGCGGCACGTCCGTCCTTCCGTAGCCGGTTGTGTGCGGCGGACGCGCTCCCGGCGACAGCCTGCCGCAGGTCGCTCATGGTCACGATGTCGGTCGCGAAAGTTGTTTCGGCACTGACCTGTTTCGCTTCGGCGCGTTCGGCGACCGGGCGGTCGTCGATGCCGTTGGCCAGCCGGTGCAGCCCGGGTCCGACGGTGGTGCCGAGGATGGACGCGGCCTCGGCGACCGGCAGGGCCGCGAAGTCGCCGATGGTGTCGATGCCGAGCCGCCGCAGCCTGTCCTCGGCGACCGGCCCGATCCCCCACAGCTTGCGGACCGGCAGGCCGTGCAGGAGGGCACGTTCCTCGTCGGGTCGCACGACGAGCATGCCGTCGGGTTTCGCGAGGCCGGAGCCGATCTTGGCGATCTGTTTGCCCGAGCCGGCCCCGATGGAGGCCACCAGACCGGTCCGCTCGAGCACCGTCCTGCGCAGGCGCGCGCAGAACCGTTCGACCTCGGCGACGCTCGCGCCGGCGAGTTCGGGTGGCTCGGCGAACGCCTCGTCCATCGACAGCGTCTCGAGGACCGGCACGTGGGAGCGCAGCGTCTCGAAGACCGCGTCGCTGAGGTTCCGGTACACGATGCCGCGCGGGGGCAGGACCACCGCGGACGGCCCGACGAGCCGGCGGGCACGGCTCATGGGCATCGCCGACCGCGCCCCGAACACGCGGGCCTCGTAGCTGGCGCCGGCGACGACGCCGCGCGCGCCGAGCCCACCGACGAGTACCGGCCGACCACGAAGGGTCGGCCGGGTCAGCTGTTCGGCGGACGCGAAGAACGCGTCGAGGTCCAGGTGGAGAACCCAGCGCCGGTTCACGGTGACGGGCACCGGTTCAGGGTAGTTCGCGGCACCGACCGTCCTCGTGCGCGGTTCCGGTAGCTGGTGCTACCGAAACCGCGCACGAGGCGGGGGTCATGCCTTGGAGATGGCCGCGCGCACGCCCTCACCGAGGTCGACGGCAGCGTCGCCGGCGGTCCCCAGTTCGAAGGTCGTCGCGAGGACCTCGCCTGCGATGAGGTCCTTGTGCCGGGCCGCCCACTCGGCGCGGTCGGCCGGCACCTCGAACGTCACCGTGATGCGGTCGGACACCTCGAGTCCGAGGTTGCGGCGCGCGTCCTGCAGTTCGCGGATGCGGTCCTTCGCCCAGCCCTCGGCTTCGAGTTCCTCGGTGACCGTCGAATCGAGCACGACCAGACCGCTGCCGCCGGGCAGCGCGGAGGTGGACTCGGGTTCCGCGGCGACGAGCCGGCTCGTGTACTCCTCGGGCAGCAGCGCGATCCCGGCGGCGGTCACGGTGCCGTCGGCGGTCTCGGTCCAGTCGCCGGACTTCACGGCCTTGATGACCTTCTGCACGTCCTTGCCGAGACGCGGACCGGCCGCCCGCGCGTTGACGACGACCTCGAAGCGGCCGTGCGCCTCGACATCGTCGGTGAGCTCGACGTGCTTGACGTTGACCTCGTCGCCGATCAGCTCGACGAACGGTTGGAGGCTCGCCGAAC
>NZ_JADZGH010000193.1:0-6675 GCF_015865005.1 Rhodococcus sp. CX | reverse complement strand
GTGCTGGGCCTTGCGCAGCGACAGGACGGTCGAGCACACCGCCCGCACCTCGTCCATCGCGGCGACGAGTTCGGGGTCGGCAGGGATGTCGCCGGCCTCGGGCCAGTCCGCGAGATGGACCGAGCGGCCACCGGTCAGGCCACGCCAGATCACCTCCGACGCCATCGGCAGCAGCGGCGCCGCGAGGCGGGTGACGACCTCGAGGACGGTGTGCAGGGTGTCGATCGCGTCGGTGTCCTCGTCCCAGAACCGGTTCCGGGAACGTCGCACGTACCAGTTGGTCAGGGCGTCGCAGAACGTGCGCAGTTCGTCGCACGCACCGGCGATGTCGACCACCTCGAGTGCCTCGGTGATCACGTCGCGGGTCTCGGCCAGCTTGGCGAGGATGTACCGGTCGAGCACGTGCGGCGAATCGGTGCGCCACGTGCCCGGCTTCGACGCGTACAGCTGCAGGAAGCTCCACGCGTTCCACAGCGGGAGCAGCGCCTGCCGCACGCCCTCCCGGATGCCCTGCTCGGTGACGACGAGGTTGCCGCCGCGCAGGATCGGGGAGGACATGAGGAACCAGCGCATCGCGTCGGAGCCGTCGCGCGCGAACACCTCGTTGACGTCCGGGTAGTTGCCCTTGGACTTGCTCATCTTCAGGCCGTCGTCACCGAGGACGATGCCGTGCGCGGCGACGCACTTGAAGGCGGGCCGGTCGAACAGCGCGGTCGCGAGCACGTGCAGCGTGTAGAACCAGCCGCGGGTCTGCCCGTTGTACTCGACGATGAAATCGCCCGGGTAGTGCGTCTCGAACCAGTCCTGGTTCTCGAACGGGTAGTGCACCTGCGCGAACGGCATGGACCCGGATTCGAACCAGCAGTCGAGCACCTCGGGCACGCGGCGCATCGTCGAACGGCCCGTCGGGTCGTCCGGGTTGGGTCGCGTGAGCTGGTCGATCATCGGCCGGTGCAGATCGTCCGGGCGCACCCCGAAGTCCGCCTCGAGCTCGTCGAGCGAGCCGTACACGTCGACGCGCGGGTAGGCGGGATCGTCCGACACCCACACCGGGATGGGGCTGCCCCAGTAGCGGTTGCGGCTGATGTTCCAGTCGCGGGCACCTTCGAGCCACTTGCCGAACTGGCCGTCACGGATGTGCTCGGGCACCCACGTGATCTCCTGGTTCAGCTCGACCATGCGGTCGCGGAACCGGGTGACGGCGACGAACCACGACGGCACCGCCATGTAGATCAGCGGCTGGCCGGAACGCCACGAGTGCGGGTAGGAGTGCTCGATGGTCTCGTGCCGCAGCAGCTTGCCGGCGGCCTTGAGGTCCTTGATGATCACCGGGTTCGCGTCGAAGACCTGCAGGCCCTCGTACGGCGGCACCATCGAGGTGAACTTGCCGCCCGGATCCAGCGGCTGCACCAGCTCGATGCCGTTGCGCTGGCAGTACTCCATGTCCTCCTCACCGAAGGCGGGAGCCATGTGCACGATGCCGGTGCCGGACTCGGTGGTGACGTAGTCGGCGGCGATCACCTGGTGCGCGTTGTCACGGCCGGTGAAGAAGTCGAACGGCGGCTCGTAGGCGAGGCCGACCAGGTCGGCGCCGGTGTACTCGGCGAGCACTTCCGGTTCGTCGCCCAGTTCGCGGGCGTAGTGGCCCACGCGGTCCTTGGCCAGCAGGTAGGTCTTCGATTCGGTCTCGCCGGCCACCCGCACCGCGACGTAGGTGATCTCCGGGTGCACCGCGATCGCGAGGTTCGACGGCAGCGTCCACGGGGTGGTGGTCCAGATCAGGGCGTTGGCGCCGTCGAGTTCGGTGCCGGGGGCGCGCAGCACCATGTCGACGGTGACGGCCGGGTCCTGACGCATCTTGTAGGCGTCGTCGAGCCGGGTCTCCTGGTTGGACAGCGGCGTCTGCTCGTACCACGAGTACGGCAGCACCCGGAAGCCCTGGTAGATCAGGCCCTTGTCGTACAGGGACTTGAAGGCCCACATGACGGACTCCATGAAGTCCAGGTCCAGGGTCTTGTAGTCGTTGTCGAAGTCGACCCAGCGGGCCTGCCGGGTGACGTAGTCGCGCCACTCCCCCGTGTACCGCAGCACCGACTGCTTGCAGTACGCGTTGAACTCGGCCAGGCCCATCGTGTCGATCTCGGACTTGTCCTTGATTCCGAGCTGCTTCTCGGCCTCGAGCTCGGCGGGCAGGCCGTGGCAGTCCCAGCCGAAGCGGCGGTCCACCTTCTTGCCGCGCATCGTCTGGAAGCGCGGTACCAGATCCTTGACGTAGCCGGTGAGCAGGTGTCCGTAGTGCGGCAGGCCGTTCGCGAACGGCGGGCCGTCGTAGAAGACGAACTCCTCGGCACCCTCGCGCTGCGCGAGCGATGCCCGGAACGTGTCGTCCTCCGCCCAGCGGGCGAGAACGCGCTGCTCGAGATCGGGGAAATCGACGCCCGAATCCTTCGCGACGCCGTAGTCGACGCGCGGGTATCCGCCTGCCGGGGTCGGTGCGTCTGCGCTGGGTGCAGCGTTGCCGGTCGCTGCGGGATTCTCGGTCACTGCGGGGGCTCCTCCGTGCCTGGACGTGCTCGGCACGGGGACGATCACCGCGCACTGTGCGCTGCGACCGCGGTACCACCCCGCTTGCACCGCCCGGTCGGGACCGGACGGGCCACTCGTGCAGGCTGTGACGGGCCCACCCGTTCGGTTCTACTGAGTTGCCCCGCCGGTGGCGGGCCAACCGTTCTTCCGAAGGCTCCCCGGTGATGGCCGGATCGTCGCCGTCCCGGACGTGCCGGGGTTTCGTCCATCCCGGTGGAACCGGGATTCATCCACCCCGGTGGAACCGGGATTCATCCATTGTAGGACGTGCGGTCAGTCGGTTCGATCACGGTCGCTGTCGCGCCGCCGCGACCGTCGATCGGTGGGCGCGGCGGGAGCGGTACGCGAACTGGTCAGCAGACTGACCAGGAGCAGGACCGCTCCCACCACACACACCACGATGCAGGCCCAGGCCCAGGCGACCGACCCCGTCATCAGCGCGATGACCAGCAGGCCGAATCCGATGGCCGCGAGAACGAGAGTCACCACGAGCACGTCGAATCCTCATCCGACGTCCGGCACCAGGCCCGGTGCTCGATCAGTTGCCGCCCTTGGCGAACGAGGTGGAACCGAACGACGACGAGTTCGACCCGTTGAACGTGTCCTCGTCACCGTCGACCGGCACCGCCGAGCCACGCTGCTCGAGCTCCTCGAGCTGCGACTCCAGGTACGACTTCAGGCGCACGCGGTACTCGCGCTCGAACGTCTTGAGCCGCTCGATACGACCCTCGAGCACCGAACGCTGCTGGTTGATGGTCGCCATGATCTCGGTGTGCTTCTTCTCCGCGTCCGCCTGCAACGCGTCGGCCTTCTCCTTCGCCTGACGCAGCTGGGTCTCGGAGCGGGTGCGGGCGTCGGCGAGCATCGCCTCGGACTTCTGGCGCGCGTCGGCGATCATCGCCTCGCTGCGGGTCCGCGCATCCGACACCAGCTGCTCGGAGTTGGTTCGGGCGTTGCGCACGAGTTCCTCGGCCTCGGCCTTGGCGTCGCTGGTGAGCCGGTCCGCCATCTCCTGCGCGAGACCGATCACCTTGGCGGCCTGCATGCTGGAGTCGCCGGCCGGGGCGGCAGCCACGGGAGCCGGTGCGGGAGCGGGCGCCGGAACCGGGGCCGGTTCCGGCTTCGGAGTCTCCACGACTCGCGCGGGTTCCGGTTTCGCGGCTGCGGACGGCACCTGCCCACCCGAGCGCGCGCTCTTCTTCGCCTCGGCAAGTTCCTGGTCGAGCTCAGCCACCCGCTGGCGCAGGTCGGCGTTCTCCTCGATGAGGGTCGTCAGCTCCTGCTCGACGAGGTCGAGGAAAGCATCGACCTCGTCCTCGTTGTAACCACGCTTCCCGATCGGAGGCTTGCTGAACGCGACATTGTGCACATCAGCTGGTGTCAGCGGCATGGAAGGGTCCCTTCACGCGTCGTGTAAGCGGTCAATCAGCGTTCAGCGATATCCACATTCGTGTCGAAATCGACAATCAGGTCGATATGCGCAGTCGTGTGTATATCCGCAGTTCCGTCGGTTTCGACGACCCTGCCGAAAGCACAGTGTTGTCGATACCTGCAATGCGTCACGCGTATCGACCCCACTGTATATGGCATTCCATTCTGGCACAGAGCAGCGTCGGCGCAGCCTGTGCAACGCGGGTGTCGGCCATCAGGCCATGCCTCCGCGCGGGATGAACGCCATCAGGAAATAGACGATGAACAGCAGGACCATGATCGACAGATCGAGCCGCACGCCCCCCAGGGAAAGCGGGGGAATCAGTCGCCGGAGCAGCTTCACGGGCGGATCCGTGACCGTGAAGATCGCTTCGAGTACGACGACGACGAAACCGGTCGGTTTCCAGTCCCGGGCGAAGGTTCGGATGAACTCGACGATGATTCGCCCGATCAACAGGAGCCAGAAAATGAAGAGCAGGAACCAGAGCACCTCGAATACGGCCACCCGCCCACTCTGCCCGACGAAGACGGATCCATCAAAACCGAAACGCCCGGGGCACGGTGATCTGCACCGTGCGCCGGGCGTTTCGCAGACCGGGGTCCGCCTCGCCGACGGTCACTGCTGGCTGTAGAAGCCCGTCTCGGCGATGCGCCGGCGCTCCTCGGCGGAAACGTCGATGTCGGCCGGCGACAGCAGGAACACCTTCGTGGCGACCTTGTCGAACGAGCCGCGCAGCGCGAACGCCAGCCCGGCCGCGAAGTCGACGAGTCGCTTCGCGTCGGCGTTGCTCATCTCGACGAGATCCATGATGACCGGGGTGCCGTCTCGGAACCGCTCCCCGATGGTGCGGGCCTCGCTGTAGTCGCGCGGGCGCAGAGTGGTGATCTTCGACAACGGGCCTCCCTCGTCGAACAGGGCACCGCGGCGCGCCTCGGTGCGTTCGAGTCGCGACTCCCCCGCCAGCGAGGATCGGCCGGGAGCGCGATTCGGAGCAGCAGCAGCGCGCGGTACGCGCGCGGAGATCGGCTCGACCCGTGCCGGGCGGGCCGGCGCCTCGTACCGATCGAAATCGTCCTGAGGGAAGTCGTGGACGGGCTCGTCCCGACGCGACTGTGGGTACTCGTCCCGGTGCGAGGGACCGTATCCACCGGAATACGACGGATCGTTGTACTCACGTTCGCGGTCGCGTTCACGGCGGACGCTCGCCGGATCATCGAGGTAGTCGTCCTCGTAGTCCTCGAGCGGCACCATCCCGAAGTAGGCCTTGAACTTGTGGAGTGTGCTCATCGATCGCCCTTCCCTCGCGCGGCGGTTGAAGATCAGGCTAACGGTCGTCGGCCCAACACCGCGGTTCCGACACGCACGCATGTCGAACCCCACCGAACCGCTTGCTCGAGATCACCGGACATTCCGGCCGACAGTTCGGTCGCCTCCGGGTGGTTCCGGAGGACCTGCTCGTGCAGGCGCGCGAGTTGCTCGAACGCCGCGTCGGGGTCCCAGCCGAGCGGCGGCACCCCCATCAACCCCGCCAGTTCCAGCCCGTCCGCGCCGGCCACCGCGGCCGCCAAGGCTTCCAGATCGGCCGCGACCACCCCGCCGCGCTGCGGGTCGCCGTCCAGGCTGACCTGCAGCAATACCCGGATCGGTGTGGTGCGATCACCGGACTCCTGCGCGGCGCGCGCTCCGGCCGCGACGGCGTCGGCGAGCCGGATGCTGTCGACCGAATGGATCGTGTGCGCCCACCGGGCCACCGCGCGCGCCTTGTTGCGTTGCAGGCGGCCGATCATGTGCCAGGCGACGCCGGGGTCGGTGACCGATTCACGGAACCGGGCGATCTTCGGCGTGGCCTCCTGTTCCCGGGATTCGCCGAAGGATCGGCATCCGAGTTCGTGCAGCAGGATCGCGTCGGAGGCCGGGAAGTACTTGGTCACCACCAGCAGGGCCACGTCGCCGGGCGCGCGGCCGGCGGCCCGGGCCGCCTCGTCCAGTCGGGCACACACCGCGGCGAGGGCCTCGGCGAGCTCGGCGCGCCGAGCGTCCGTGGCTCCGTCTTCGCTCATTCGGGGTGCTCCGACGGCTGTTCCTCGAGCCAGATCACCGACGCGAGCCGGCCCGTGGGGGCGGAGCGCCGGTGACTGAAGAGCATCGTGTCCTCGATGGTGCACCGCGGGTCCTCGGCGACCGCGGCGACGCCGAGCGACAGCAGCTGGCGACGCAGGCCGGCGCGCAGGTCCAGGCCGGGGGTGCCCTTCACGGTGCGGGTGGCACTGCCGGGCAGGTGCGCTTCGACGTCGTCGCGCATCGCCGCGGGAACCTCGTAGTGACGGCCGCTCGCGGCCGGTCCGAGGAACGCGCCGATCCGCTCGGGGCGCGCCCCGAGATCGACCATCGCTTCGACGACCTTGGGCACGATCCCGATGCGGGCCCCGATCCGGCCGGCGTGGGCGGCGGCGACGACGCCGGCCTCCTCGTCGGACAGCAGCACCGACACGCAGTCGGCGCTGAGGGTGACGAGGGCGAGACCGACCTCGCGGGTGACCAGCGCGTCGGTGGCGGGCACCGGGCCGTCGACCGGACCGTCCACCACGGTGACGTTGCGGCTGTGGATCTGTTCCATCCACACGAACCGCTCGAACGGCAGCCCGATCACCGACGCG
>NZ_JADZGH010000004.1:2325-17368 GCF_015865005.1 Rhodococcus sp. CX | reverse complement strand
GTCGACGATGGTGGCGGTCTCGAGCCGCCGCGATGCGACGGGCACCACCGCGGCGACCGGCAGCGCCTCGACCGCCGGATCGGTGACGTACCGCCCACCCGTGGTCGTCCAGTCGGCGAGCTCGGCGTGCGGGATCCGCCGGTTGCCGTCCGGGAACACCAGTTCCGCTGTGCCCTCCGGGTTCTCGGCGTCGGCCGGCACGAACCGGATGGACACGGCGGTGGCGTTCTCCACGTCGTCCACCGTGATGCCGTCGCGGCCGATCAACGCGTTGACCAGCATGCTCTTTCCCCGTTTGATCTCGCCGACCACCACGACCGATCGCGTACGCCCTTCGCCCGACAGCTTGCGTTCGGCACGGTCGGCAAGTGCGTTGCGGCCGTAGGCCCGCAGCACCTTGCCGGCCCCGGTCACAAGGTCGGCCACCCCCGATTCAGCAGACACGGATCACGACCCTACCGAGTCCCGCGGTTTCGGCAGCGGTGCGTACCCGTGGAAAGCTGGGACCATGCGGATGGAGCGACTGGGCGACGGAGGCAGCCCCGCACGAGTGCTCCGAGCGCTCGGCGTCCGCGCCCGCGACCTCGGAATCGCCCCGCCCGCTGCGCTGACCGGCTTGTGGTTCGGCGCCGCCGCCGTGATCGCGCCCAGTCTCGCCACCTCCCCCGCCCCGGTCCGGGGCACCTTCACCCGGGCGGATCGGACGACCGGTCGGATCGCCCGGGAAGACGGGCCGCTGATCGGGGGCGGATGGATCGGTTATCTCGCGTATCCGGACCGGGTCCCGAGGACCCCGGCACTGCCGGTCGCGGCGGGCGGGTGGACCGACGTCGTGCTGCGGCTCGACGACTCCGGCTGCTGGTGGTACGAAACGCTGACGGACGAGCCGTGCCCACCGGATCTGGCCGCCGCCGTGCACGATCCGGATCCTACGGTGCCGGACTGGCGGATCGACTGGACCCCACCGGACCGGGCGACGCACCGGCACGGCGTCGAACAGTGCCTCGACGCGATCCGGGCCGGGGAGGTGTACCAGGCGTGCGTGTGCACCCGCTTCACCGGCACCTGGTCAGGGAACCCGCTCGCGTTCTTCGCCGACGCCGTCGAGACCACCCGTCCGAATCGGGCCGCCTACCTGCAAGGACCGTGGGGCGCGGTGGCGTCCCTGTCACCCGAACTGTTCCTGGCCTGCCACGGCGACCGCGTCGAGTCCTCCCCCATCAAGGGCACGCTCCCGTTGCACCGCGACCCCGCCGACCTACGAGCCTCCGTCAAGGACGTCGCCGAGAACGTGATGATCGTCGACCTGGTGCGCAACGACCTCGGCCGGGTCGCCGAGACCGGCACCGTCACCGTCACCGACCTGCTCGGCGTGCATCCGGCACCCGGCGTGTGGCATCTGGTGTCGACCGTCGCTGCGACTCTCGGGCCGGACGTCACCGCCGACGCGCTGCTCGACGCCGCTTTCCCGCCCGCGTCGGTCACCGGATGCCCCAAGCTCCGGGCACGAGACCTGCTGCAGGACTGGGAAGAGCTGCCCCGCGGCGTGTACTGCGGCACCGTCGGCATGGCGAGTCCCGTCGCCGGGCTCGAACTGAACGTCGCCATCCGCACCGTCGAATTCGCCGGGAACGAGTGCGCGCTCGGCGTCGGCGGCGGCATCACCATCGATTCCGATCCGGACGCCGAATGGCAGGAATGCCTCGACAAGGCCGCGAGCATCCTGCAGCTCAGTCCCCGCACACGTCCAGTCCCCCGGGCAGCTCGAACTGCAGGAACACTGCGCTGATCTCTCCGGTGGTCGACGAACAGATGCGGTCGGTGATCTCGTCCGCGTCGAGACCCCACGTCCGGATCACGCCGTCGCCACCCGCCGCGGCGACCGTGCCGTCCGGCAGGAACCGCACCTGCCAGCGGCCGACGCCGGTGTCGGTGATCGGACCGCCCATCGCGTGCATCGCCCGCGGAGCCGCCACGTCCCACAACCGGACGGTGCCGTCGTCGCTGCCGCTGGCCACCACGCCACCGCCGGGTGCCACCGACACCGAATAGACGGTCCCGGTGTGTCCCCGCAGCGGTGTGCTCCGCGCGGTGAAACCGCCGTCGTCGCCGCGGTCCCAGATGATCACCGTGTGGTCGTCGCCGCCGGTCGCCAGCACCGAACCGTCCGCACCGAACGCCACGCCGTTGACACCGGCCGTGTGCCCACCGGTCACCGGCACCGCGACCGGCCGGTCCGGGTCCGCGATGTCCCACGCGTAGATCTCTCCGTCCGCGCTCGCGACGACGAGGCTGCGGCCGTCCGGGCTCACCGCGGCGCTGCGCACGAGGTTCGTCGGACCGGTCAACGGAGCGCCGCGCGGCACCGGACGCACCGGATCGGTCACATTCCACAGGGTCACCGACTGGTCGTCCGCGCCGGTTACCAGCGTCCTGCCGTCCGGGGTGAACGCCAGCTCCGAAGTGAACCGGGTACCGAGCCGGACGGGTTCGCCGAGCGGCCGCGGGCGTTCCGGGTCGGCCACGTCCCACAGGCGGACACTGCCCCCGGAGGTGGGAGCGGTCGCCAGGATCGTCCCGGCCGGTGACAATGCGACGACGTTCGCGCCGCCGAGCGGACGCGGCAGGTCGATCGCCGTGGCCTGGCTCCAGCGGCCGCCGTCGTCGATGCGCCACAGGTTCACCACCGAGTCGTAGCCCCCGGTCGCGGCGAGCCTGCCGGACCGGTCGACGGACGGCAGGGTCAGGGCGGCATCGGCGACACCGACGCGTTCGCGCGGCAACGTCCACATCCGGATCTTGGAATCCTGCCCGCCGGTGACGACGGTCCGGCCGTCGGGTGTCACGGTCAACACGGGCAATCCGCCGCCGTTGCCGGTCAGTCCCGGTTTCAGTTCGTCGACGATCCCGGCGACCGGGTCGACGGACCACAACTTCGCGGTGCCGTCCCACGACGCGGACGCGACCGTGCGCCCGTCGGGCAGGAACGTCACCCTCCACACGCCCCCGGTGTGCGCGCGGGTCGGGGCGCCCAGCAGTCGCGGCGCCGCGACGACGGTGGTGTCGAACAGGTGGAGCATGCCGTCGTCGCTGCTCACGACAAGTCTCGTGCCGGTGGGGTCGAAGTCCGCCGAGTGCGCGACGTCGCCGAACCCGGTGAGCGGCGCTCCGATCGGAGTGGGGTCGGTCGGGTCGCTGACGTCCCACAGCCGCACGCTGCGGTCGTCGCTGGTGGTCGCGAGGACCGAGCCGTCGGTCCGGAAGACCGCGGTGCGCACGGCGCCGTCGTGGGCGTTCAGCACGGTCACCGGGAAATCCGGGGTGGTCGTGTCGATGAGCGCGACGGTGCCGTCGTCGTACGGTACCGCCAGCAGCCGGCCGGTCGGCGAGTACCGCACGTTGTGCACGGCGAGGCCCTCGGGCCCGTGGTGTTCGAGCAGCAGGACCGGACGGGCGCGGTCGGTGACATCCCAGATCCACACGCTGCCGTCGCCACCACCGGCGGCGAGGCGCCGGCCGTCGGGACTGAACGACACCGACGCCATGTAGTCGGGCAGCGCGGTCAGCGGCTCCCCGATCGGTTTCGGGTCGGCGCGGTCGGACAGGTCCCACAACCGGACGGAACCGTCGTCGCTGGCCGAGGCGAGGGTGGCTCCGTCCGGTGAGACCGCCACCCCGTACACGGGTCCGGTGTGCCCGTCCAGGGTCCGCGCGAGCGGGGTCCCCTGGGTGGCGACGAGTCGGGAATAAGCGACATCGCTGTCGGGCTGCAGATGGGCCGCGACCAGCGACAGGTCCGCCGATGTCGTCGGATCGTCGTCGCGCATGGCGTCGGCGAGCGCGATGATCTGCTGGAACTCGGCGGCGCTGCGTTCCTCTTCGGCCCGGTTCTTCGCCGTCCACGCCAGCGTGCCCGTGACGAACGAGACGATCGTCGAGATCGCGAGACCGGCGAGAACCATCCGCCGCCACCGCGCGGCCCGTTCGATCTCCCGCCGGGAGGCGGCGAGGAAATCGACGGCGGTGGGGCTCAGGGCCGAGCCCACTTCCCCTCGGCCGTTGCCGACGCGGGTCAGCCGCGCGTCCTGCTCACGGACCAGATCCATGCGTCCGCGCTGGTAGAGCATGCTCTTGTTGCGTCCGGTCTCCACCCAGTTCGCGGCGTCCGCCTCGAGCTGCTGACGCAGTGCCGCCGACGAGCGGTCCTCCTGAATCCAGGACTTCAGGCGCGGCCACGCCTCGATCACGGCGTCGTGGATCAGCTCGGCATGTCCCGCATCGACGACGACCACGCGGGCGGACACGAAATGGTCGAGGACGCGGCTCGCGGTGGCGCGGTCGCCGAGAGCGAGCAGCTGGGCGAGCGGCCGGGCGATCTTCACGTCGGTGCCGGTGTTGGTGACGTACACCAGGTGCACCAGCATCTCCCGGGCCAGCTGCCTGCCTCGATCGTCGAGCTCCTCCCATGCGCGCTCGGCGCTCGCGGCGATCGAACCGCGCACCCCTCCGGTCGCGCGGTAGCCGGCGACGGTGAGGTTCCCGCCCCGGCGGCGATCCCACATGGTGTCGAGCAGGTGCGACAGCAACGGCAGTTCCGTGCCGCTGAGCTCACCCCCGGTGAGCACTCCGAGGTCGTTGAGGATGAGATCGGCCAGGCCGGATTCGAGTTTGACCCCGACGAGCTTGGCCGGTTCGGTGATCACCTCCTCGAGGTTCTCGCGGCGCAGCGGTCGCACCGTCTTGGTGCGGCGTTCGAGCGCGCGGGCCAGAACCGGATAGGACACCGCCTGCTCGTAGAAGTCCGAGCGCATCGTCGCCACGACGGTAGCCGGGGCGTCCTCGTGCTCGACGGTGGTCGAGGCCCGTTCGAGGACCCCGAGAAACTGGGAGCGTTCGTCGCGGTCGTCGCACTGGGTGAACAGTTCCTCGATCTGGTCGACGACGATCAGCAGCGACGAACACCCCATGCGGGTGGCCGCCGCCCGGATCGCCCGCTGGACGGCGACGGCGTCGGCACGCTGCGCGGCGGGGTCGGCGAGTTCGGGGATCGCCTCGGCGAGACGGCCGAGCGGGTGTCGCCCCGGGGTGAGCACGACGGGGCGCTGGTCACCGTCCCCGCACAGTTCCGGGATCAGCCCCGCCTGCACGAGCGACGACTTGCCGACGCCGGATGCCCCGGTCACGATCACCGGTCCGTGCCCGTGCGCCGCGACGGTGATGTCGGCGAGTGTGCGCACGCTCTCGGCGCGGCCGAAGAACAGCCACGCATCCTTCTCCCGGTACGCGGACAGTCCCCGGTACGGGCGCACTCCGGCCTGGGGCACCGGTGCAGGCTCGGGTGTTTCGGCCGTCCGGCCCGGTCCCGACGACGTTCCGCGGGCGCAGTCCCACCAGTTCTGCCACTGCTTCAGCGAGTAGAGGCCGGGGGTGGGCGGTTCGGGGTTCAGGGCGCGGGCCGCCCGGACGAGTGCGACGAGCACGGGACGCACGGTCTCGAAGCTGGCGGGCAGACGCTTCCCGGAACGCCAGTCGCTGAGCCGCTGCACGGACACCGTGCGGTCGCTGCCCATGGCCCGGGCGAGGGCCGCGGATTCCGTTTCTACCTTCTTCAGGGGCGGCCGGCCCGCGGCGGCGAAGAGCATGCGCAACTGGTCCGCGAAGAACTGCCGAGGGTCGGGTTCGTCGCGGCCGTCGTCCTCTGCCATCCGCTTCCGCACCTTCCGGTTCGTCGGAGATTCCCCTGGGATTCCAGGAAAACTCCGCTGCGGAAAATTTCCTCACCCACTGTGACCTGGGATGATATCCGTTCCGCAGGGTCCGGTAGTTGGTCGGGTCGCATTTCGGCGGAAGAGTGGTCACCGAAGCGAGAACGGTCTCGCTACCAGCGTGGCCCCACGCCGGTGGGAATTGAAGTTCGAGGGGTAGTTCCTGTCGGCGTGGGGAAGCGGTGGATCGGGTCCTGAGGGTGACCATGATCAGAATCGTCGACCGGATTTCCGGCTGGGTGCCCCCGTCGTTCGTCGTAGCAGGTACGGTCGCTGCGTCGGTGGTGCTGATACTCGCGCTCGCCTAGGCACACAGGGCTGCGCCACCCCGCCCGTTGCCGGGCGGGGTGCACACGAGGGTCTCGGAGCCGGTTCGGCTCCTTACACAGACCCGGGCATCCGGGTCAGCGCGTCGGTGTCATGCGACGCGAGCGCCCCATGAGATCGGTTCCCATCGCGGCGGTCGCGAGACCCAGCAGGCAGATCACGATGCCGCAGACGACGTTGGACCAGATCATCCCGGTGGTGGTGGTCACGCCGGCGACCACCCACGGGGAGACGATCAGCCAGACCCCGAGCAACGGTGCCACGAACGTCATCCCGTGGGTGCGGGCGAGCGCCGAGCCGAATGCGACTGCCAGCAGGGCGACGGCGAGGCCGGTGAACAGGTTGCTCATCGTCAGGTTCATCTCGCCGCTGAAGCCGACGATCCAGGCGGAGCACGCCGCGTAGAGACCGGCGATCATCAGCAGTCCGTCGGCCACCTGCGCCGGGGGCTGTTCGGCCGCCATGTCGTAGCGCGCGCGCATTTCGAGAATGTCCGGGTGGGTGCGCATCGCATCGTGTGCAGATGTCGACATCGTTCTCATCTCCCTGGCCGACGCACAGGACCGCGGCCTTGTGCGCCGTATCGGTCGTTGGACGGGGAAGATTGCTCAGCGATCAGGAGGATCGCGAAGGAAGCAGATCACCCATAGACGCCTCCGGAGTCCGTTGTGTGGTAATTCAATTCCACACCTCACTGCGCCCGAGCGAAAGGGGTACGCGGCCCCGCTCGGCGATGCGGCGGCGCCGCTCAGTCGCGCGCCGCGTGTTCGGCCGCGGCCTCGTCCTCCAGGTCCTTGCGGAACGCGGCGTACCGGGCCCGATGCTCCGGACGACGACGGATCAGCGCCCACGCGACCGCCAGCACCACGAACCAGATCGGGGTCACCATCAGCGCCTCGCGGGTGTCCGTCTCCTGGGTGAGCGCCCAGACGATGAACGCGAAGAAGGCGTAGACGACCCACACCATCGGCACACCGCCGGGCATCTTGAACGTCGACGCCGCGTGCAGGTCCGGACGGCGCTTCCGGTACCGCAGGTAGCTCGCCAGGATGATCGACCACACGAACATGAACAGCAGCGCCGAGATCGTCGTGACGAGGGTGAACGCCTCGATGACCGAGTCACCGGCGAACAGCAGCACGATCGCGGACAGCAGGAACATGCACGAGAACATCAGCGCGTTCGCCGGGACCCGGCGCCGGTTGAGTCTGCCCAGCGCCGCCGGCGCGTCACCCTCCTGCGCGAGCCCGTACACCATCCGCGACGTCGAGTAGATGCCCGAGTTCGCGGACGACGCCGCCGACGTGAGCACGACGAAGTTGATGACCGACGCGGCGATACCGAGGCCGGCGAGGGTGAACATCGCCACGAACGGGCTGCGACCGGCCTCGATCTCCCGCCACGGCGTCACCGCCATGATGACGACCAGCGCGGCGACATAGAACAACAGCACGCGGATCGGGATCGAGTTGATCGCCTTCGGGAGGTTCTTCTCCGGGTCCTTGGCCTCGGCGGCGGTGGTACCGACCAGCTCGATCCCGACGAACGCGAACACCGCGATCTGGAAACCGGCGACGAACCCCATCGGGCCGGTCGGGAAGAACCCGCCGTCGTTCCACAAGTTGTCGAAACCGGCGGTCGCACCGTTGGGGGCCGTGAAGCCGTCGATGATCATGACCAGGCCGACCACGATGAGACTGACGATCGCGACGATCTTGATGAGGGCGAACCAGAACTCGGTCTCGCCGAAGGCTCGCACGGTCGGCAGGTTCAGCAGCAGCAACGCCAGGATCGCCGCCAGGGCGGGAATCCACAGCGGCACGTCCGACCACCAATAACGCACGTAACCGGAGATCGCGACGATGTCGGCGATGCCGGTGACGATCCAGCAGAACCAGTACGTCCAGCCCGTGAAGAACCCGGCCCACGGCCCCAGCAGGTCGGCCGCGAAGTCCGCGAACGACTTGTAGTGCAGGTTCGACAGCAACAGCTCGCCCATCGCCCGCATGACGAAGAACAGCATGAACCCGATGATCATGTACACGAAGATCACCGACGGACCGGCCAGGGAGATCGTCTTGCCCGACCCCATGAACAGTCCGGTTCCGATGGCACCACCGATCGCGATGAGCTGGATGTGCCGGTTGGACAGCTGCCGCGAAAGATGCGGTTCGTCGGTCGACAGGGGTTCGGGTGGAGCACTCACTGCGACGAGTCTACGGACGGGTTCATTCCTGCCGTGAGGCGAGTACCGCGTCGTACAGCTCGCGCTTCGAGACACCGGCGGTCGCGGCCTGCCCGCACGCGTCCTTCAGGCGCATCCCGCTCGCCACGAGGCGTTCGACCTCCTCGACGAGATCGGCGGGGTCGGCGACCTGCTGCGATGCCCCTTCGAGCACCACGGTGATCTCGCCGCGGGCACCGTCGACGGCCCAGTCCGCGAGCTCGGCGAGCGTGCCGCGCCGCACCTCCTCGTAGGTCTTGGTCAGCTCCCGGCACACCGCGGCGCGGCGGTCGCCGCCCAGCACCGCGACCGCGTCGGCCAGGCACGCCGCCAGCCGGTGCGGCGCTTCGAAGAACACCACCGCGCGCGGTTCCGTCACGAGCGTCTGCAGCCAGGCGCGGCGCGGACCGGACTTGCGCGGCGGGAAACCGTCGAAGCAGAACCGTTCGACGGGCAGCCCCGACAGTGCGAGCGCCGTGGTCACCGCGGACGGGCCGGGCAGGCACGTGACGGGCAGATCCGCGGCGACGCACGCGGACACCAGCCGGTACCCGGGGTCGCTGACCGACGGCATGCCCGCGTCGGTGACCAGCAGCACGGTCAGTCCCGACTCGATGTCCGCGATCAGCGCCGGGGCGCGCGTGACTTCCACCTGGTCGTAGAAGCTGACGACGCGACCGGTGATGGTCACCCCGAGGGCCGCAGCGAGCGACCGGGTGCGGCGGGTGTCCTCGGCGGCGACGACGTCGGCCGTCGCGAGGGCTTCGCGGAGCCGGCTCGAGGCGTCGCCGATGTCACCCATCGGCGTGGCCGCCAGCACGAGCCGTCCTTGTCCCGGGTTCTCTGCCTGCATGCGTATCAGCCTACGATCGGACCGTGACCGTGACGGACGAGCGCCCCGCCGAGGCCCCCGACCGTCGCCTGCTGAGTCCCGGGCCGCTGGTGCCCCCGGTCGATCCGGGTCCCACCGACCGCGCCCGCGGCTGGGTGGTGACCCTGTTCGTCACCGCGCTCGCCGCGATCACCCGGTTCGCGATGCTCCACTACCCCACCGACGCGAAGACGCCGGTGTTCGACGAGAAGCACTACGTGCCGCAGGGCTGGCAGGTGCTCACCGGCGGCTGGATCGAGGACAACCCCGGCTACGGGCTGGTGGTGCATCCACCGGTCGGGAAACAGCTCATCGCGCTCGGCGAGGCCCTGTTCGGTTACAACGGGTGGGGCTGGCGGTTCTCGTCGGCGGTCGCCGGCACGATCCTGGTGCTGCTGGTGGTGCGCATCGTGCGGCGGCTGACCCGGTCGACACTGCTCGGCGCGCTCGCCGGGGTGCTGCTCGTCGTCGACGGGGTCACGTTCGTCTCGTCCCGGATGGGGATGCTCGACGTCTTCCAGGCGATGTTCGTCGTCGGTGCGTTCGGTTGCCTGATCGTGGACCGCGACGACGTGCGTGCCCGCATGGCGCGGGTGGCCGCGGAGGACCGCATCGGGGTCAGTACCTGGGGTCCGCGGCTCGGGGTCCGCTGGTGGCGGTTCGGCGCGGGTGTGCTGCTGGGCCTGGCCGTCGGCACCAAGTGGTCCGGGGTCTATTTCATCGCGTTCTTCGGGTTGATGTCGGTGGCGTTCGACGTCGCCGCGCGCCGCGCCTACGGGGTGCGGCGGCCGTGGGTGGGCACCGCGCTGCGCGATATCGGTCCGGCGCTGTACGCGCTGGTGCTGATCCCACTGGGTGTGTATCTGGCGAGCTACTGGGCGTGGTTCGCCAGTGAAACGGGGGTGGACCGGCACGCGGTGGGCACGAAGATCGGCACCGACGGCCCGTTCTCGTTCGTGCCGGATTCGCTGCGGTCGCTGTGGTACTACAGCGCGAACGTGCTCGAGTTCCACTCCGGACTGACCAATTCGGCGGGCAACCACCATCCGTGGGAGTCGAAGCCGTGGACGTGGCCGATGGGCCTGCGGCCGATGCTGTACTACTTCGCCGAGGGCGACCGCATCCGCGGGTGCGGCGAGGAACAATGCGTCAAGGCCGTGATGCTGATCGGCACGCCCGCCCTGTGGTGGGTGTCGCTGGCGATGGTCGCGTGGGGGCTGTGGCAGATCGTGGTGCGACGCGACTGGCGGTGGGCGGCCGTGCTCACCGGCTACGGCGCGGCACTGCTGCCCTGGTTCGCGACCCTCGACCGGCAGATGTACTACTTCTATGCGGTGCCGTTGGCGCCGTTCCTGGTGATGGGCGTGGCGCTCGTGCTCGGGGACGTGCTCGGCCCGGCCCGGGCGTCGCGGGAAAGACGCTCGACGGGTCTGCTCGTCGTGTGCCTGTACGTGGGTCTGGTGGTCGCGAACTTCGTGTGGTTGTGGCCGATCCTGACGGCGCTGCCGATCACGGTTGCCGAGTGGCACGACCAGCTGTGGCTGCCGAGCTGGCGCTGACCGCGCCCGGTACCGGTCCGCCCGATACCGGTTTGCTCAGTACCAGTCGTCGAACAACGCCGTGTCCGGTGTGCCGGGCCGGCGATCGTCCTCGGTGTAGTGGACGCCCCCGAAGTTCGTGGCGACCCGCCGGGCCACCGCAGGCATGAGCCGGCGCATCGCATCGATCCGCTCCTCCAGGTGGGCCGGGTCGAACGGCGCCGCCGGGATCTCCCCGGTCCCGACCAGCCGGTCCTCGACGACCAGCGCGCGCACGCCCGGCCCGCCGCGCAACCCGTCGACCCAGTGCGCGGCGCCGGTCCGATCGGCGATCCGGTGCAGCAGCGGGATCCACACCCGCACCGCGGGAACGGTGCGGTCGACGATCACGAAGATCACCTGCGAGTCGAGCACCAGCACGAAGTCGCCGTCGGCGTCGATGCTGGCGGGCCGGCCCAGCACGTGGGCGAGCGCGTCGCCCACGCGGCCGCGCAGCTCGTCGTACCATTGCCCGCCGTCGACACCCGGATACGGCCCGACCTGCACGAACGCCGGCTCGACGACGTCCCACCGGTCGCGCAGCACGCCCACCACCCAGGACGCGACGGCATCGGGGTCGCCGATCGTCGACGGCGTGTCGGGCGGGCACTGTCGCGGCGCGGACGACCCGCACTCCCACGGCGGGGCGAGCATGCGGGCGCCGACCCCGAGACCGGGGCGGTTCTCGATCCGCACCCCCGCGGCCGGTGTCAGCGCCGTGTCCGCGCGTAGCTCCAGACCGTCGCCGAGGGGCAGTTCGGCGATGCTCCTGGCCATCTGGGTCCGGAATCTGGCCCAGGCGAGCTCGACCGATTCGTCGAAGTGGCCGATGTCGTTCACGAACATCTCCTCTCGCAGTGAAACCGCGGGCAGCGTCACGGTACTGCGAGGGTCCGACAATCAGGTGGCGGCGCGCGTGCCGCGGAGCCACCGATCGCGGGTACGAGGCATCCCGCTGGCGCCGTCCGCGGTGGGACGCACCGCGAGGACCTGATGGACGGTGAGCCGGTTCGGTGCTTCGAACCCGAGGGCGCTCGCCGTCAGGTACAGCAGCCAGGTGCGGGCCCGTTCCTCACCGGCCAGCCGCACCGCCTCGTCCCACGATCCGAGCAGGTTCGACACCCAGGCGCGCAGGGTCAGCGCATAGTGTTCGCGCAGCGATTCGCTGTCGCGCACCTCGATTCCGGCTCGTTCGAAGGCGTCGATCGTCCTGCTGAGCGGCAGCACCTCGCCGTCCGGGAAGATGTAGTGGTCGATGAACGACGGGGCACGACCGGGCTTGTCCGGCAACGACCGCACCCGCGCGATCGCGTGGTTGAGCAACCGGCCGCCGGGCCGCAGCAGGGCGTGCAGCTCCGCGGCGTACAGCGGCAGGTTCACCAGCCCCACGTGCTCGGACATGCCGACGCTCGCGATCGCGTCGAAGGGACCGTCGTCGATGTCGCGGTAGTCCTGCAACCGGATCTCGATCCGATCGGACAATCCGGCCTCGGCGATCCGTTTCGTCGCCAGGTCGCGCTGTTCGCGGCTGACCGTCACCCCGACCACGTCGACTCCGTAGTCGCGGGCGGCGTGCATCGCCAGCGAACCCCAGCCACAGCCGACGTCGAGCAGCCGCATCCCCGGAGCAAGTCCCAGCTTGCGGCACACCAGATCGCACTTGTCGCGCTGTGCGGTGTCCAGCCGGGCGTCGTCGTCCACCCAGTAGCCGCACGAATAGACCATGGTCGAGCCGAGGAACAGCCGGTAGAAGTCGTTGCCGACGTCGTAGTGGTGCGACACCACGAGCGAGTCGCGGTCGCGGCTGTGCCGGATCCCCCGGCGGCGGCGGATCTCGACGGCGGGTGGTCGCGGCGGCGGCCCGACCGCGCCGAGCCGCACAAGAGTCGCCGCGGCACGCGCGAGGGTGCGGGGGCGCAGGCCGGCGAGCCGATGGTCCCCGATCCGGTCGACCACTTCCGGGATGCCTAGCAGGGGGAACAGATCGTCGACGTCGAGATCACCGGAGATGTAGGCGCGGGTCAGGCCGAGTTCGTTGGGCGCCCACAGCATGCGACGCAGGGCGCGACGGCGGTTCACGACGACACGCGCGGCCGCGTCGGGCGGGCCGGCCTCGGACCCGTCCCAGCAGCGGACACGGACGGGTAGGTCGACACCGATCAGGGCTTCGAAGGCCGACAAGAGCCGGGGTGCTGCCGACTTCATGATCATCACTGTCGCGCACCGGCCACGGCGGCGCACGGTGAACGATCAACCTTTCTCGACCGACTCCGGCGGCGCCGCAAGGACCCCCACGGTCCGGCCCCGCTCGACCATGTCGACGATCGCGAATCCCGCCTCCGACAGCAGGGCGCTGATCCGCATCGAGATCGGTCCGGTCGCGGTGCCCGGCGGGGGTTCGTCGAACACCCACAGTTCACCGCCGGGGCGCAGCAGCGCGGCCGCTGCGGCGGGCACGGCCGGGTCGCCGGAACGGAAAGCGGGCACATCGATCGCGAAGATCAGGTCGAACGGACCGCCATCGACGTCCGGGAACCGGGCCACCCGCAACTCGACCCCGGCCGCCGCCTCGTTGCGCCGACGCGCGCGGTCGATCTGCGTCGCCGAACCGTCCACCCCGAGGATCGTGCCGTCGGGGCCGATGCGCTCGTGCACCAGCGACACGGCCACTCCTCCCCCGCATCCGATCTCGAGCACCCGCATGCCGGGACGCGGGGCCATCGCCTCGACCGCGAACGCGATACGGTCCGGGACGGCGGTCATCCGGTGCGCCGCAGCGTCGGCCGGCGCCCGCCGAGGAGCGGATCTCGCGACAGGTCACGGTAGAGGGAGATGCACAACCCGACCATGACGACCACGAACGGTGCCGCGGCGATGATCGTCATGGTCTGGAGAGCACCGAGCGCTTCCGACCCGCCGGTCCACAGCAGTAGCGCGGCCACCCCGCCGGTGAGCGCGCCCCAGAACACGACGATCCATCGGCCGGGCGAGAGCGTCCCGCGTTGGGTGAGGGTGCCCATCACCATCGACGCGGCATCGGCACCCGAGACGAAGAAGATCGCGACGAGCAGCATCACGACGAACGTCGACACCCCGACGAGCGGCAGGTTGCCGAGCATCCCGAACAACTGCCCCTCGAGGCTGCCTGCGCCGGCGATGTCGTGGCCGTCCTGCTGCTGGCCGATGGCCGCCCCGCCGAACACCGCGAACCACAACAGGCTCACGATGCTGGGCACGATGATGACACCGACGACGAACTGGCGGATGGTCCGGCCCCGGCTGATGCGGGCCAGGAACATGCCGACGAACGGGGTCCACGAGATCCACCACGCCCAGTAGAAGATCGTCCACGACGAAAGCCATTCGCCCGCTTCGGCGCTCGAGGCGGCAGTGCGTGCGGACATGCGAGCCAGGTCCGAGGCGTAGGCGCCGAGGGTCGTCGGGATCAGGTTGAGGATCAGCACCGTCGGCCCCAGCACGAACACGAACAGCGCGAGGCTCAGCGCCAGCACCATGTTGATGTTCGACAGCCACTGGATGCCCTTGGCGACGCCGGACACCGCCGAGGCGATGAACGCGCACGTCAGGATCGCGACGATCGCGACGAGCAGCAGGACGCCGGTCTCCTCCATCCAGCCCGTGACCTCGAATCCGGAACCGATCTGCAGGGCTCCGAGCCCGAGCGAGGCGGCGGTGCCGAACAACGTCGCGTACAGCGCGAGGATGTCGATGACCTTGCCGAGCGGGCCCTCCGCGCGGCTGCCGAGCAGCGGCACGAACGCCGAGCTGATCAGCTGCTTCCGGCCTTTGCGGTAGGTGCCGTACGCGATCGACAGACCCACGACCGCGTAGATCGACCACGGGTGCAGACTCCAGTGGAACATGGTCGTGGCCATCGCCGGTCCGGCGCCACCGGCGCTGCGGGGCGGCGGCGTCACGAAGTGCGAGAGCGGTTCGGCGACCCCGTAGAACATCAGGCCGATGCCCATGCCGGCGCTGAACATCATCGCGATCCAGCTCACCGTGCGGAACTCGGGCTTCTCGCCGTCCTTGCCGAGCGGAATCGTCCCGTACCTGCTCATCGCGAGCCACAGCGCGAAGATCACGAATCCGCTGGCGGTGAGGACGAACAGCCAGCCGAGGTCCACGACGAGCCAGTCCAGTACCCGGCCGGTCACCGTGTTCAGGTTCTCGGGGGCGGTCAGGCCCCACACGACGATCGCGACGACCAGGGCCGCGGCGACACCGAACACGACGCGGTCCGTCGAGGGTCGCCGGT
>NZ_JADZGH010000004.1:0-2315 GCF_015865005.1 Rhodococcus sp. CX | reverse complement strand
CGGACCGGGTGGGCCGACGCCGGGTGGTGTCTGCGGCCGGGGCGTCCCGGGCGCAGCAGTCGAACCGGTTCGATCCGCAGGCACGGCCATGGATCAACGCTCGCCCTCGAACGGGTGCGGCGCAAGCACCTGCGACCGGGAAAGGTCCTCCCGAACCGGTCGTTTCCGACTCGGGGAACGAATCGGACACTCGGGAGGTGTCAGGCTCCGCGGACCGCGGCGACCACGAACTCGAGGATCTCGTCGTCCGACATGCCGAGGGCCCGCAACTCCGCGACGTAGGCGGTGGTCGCGCGCTGGGCGAGGGTGAGCGTCGGATCACCCGACGCGGCCGTCGCGACGAACGTGCCCGCGCGCCCGCGCGTCTCGAGGACCCCGGCCTGTTCGAGTTCCCGATAGGTCTTCGCGACGGTGTTCGGCGCGATCCCGAGATGCTCGGCGAGAGCGCGCACGGTCGGGAGTTTGGTGCCGGCGATCAGTTCGTCGCGGCGGACCAGCTCGACGATGCGACGGCGCAACTGTTCGAACGGTGGGGTCTGAGAGCTCTGGTCGATGGCGATGTCGAGCACGCGAGCAATGTACCAGCGCACAACGCACCGGCCCCGGGCATGCTGCCCGGGGCCGGTGGGAAGTGCGTATGGAGTGTGACCGATCAGACACGCGCCTTGTCGTGATCGTCGTCGTCCGAACCCTTCGCGTACGTGCCCTTCTCGAGCAGGTCGCGGATCTGGATGAGCAGGTCCGTCTCGCTCAGCGGCTTGTCCTCGGACTCCTTCGGCGGAGCGAAACGGTTCTTCGCGGCGTTGACCGGGACGATGAGCACGAAGTACACGACCGCGGCGATGATCACGAAGTTGATCACCGCGGTGACGACCGCACCGATGTTGATGAAAGTCTCAGGGCTGGAAGTGATCTGGAATCCCCAGCCGTACTCGTTGGCACCACCGACCGCCGCGACGAGCGGGTTGACGATGTTGTTGGTGAACGCGGTGACGATCGCGGTGAACGCGGCACCGACGACGACGGCGACCGCCAGTTCCACCACGTTCCCACGCAGCAGGAAATCCCTGAACCCCTTGAGCATGTACCCGGCTCCTCCCAATCGGCATTACGCATGTATTGACGGCGGAAAATCGTAGGGGGCGGGCGGGCAACCTTCAAACGGGACATGCCACGGGTGACGGCGAACACGGCAAGCATTGCAGGGACGCCCGATGCGGCACGCGGCACAATAACGGCCATGGCCAAGACCGCGACGATCTACCACAACCCGCGCTGCAGCACGTCCCGCAACACCTTGAAGGTCCTCCAGGAGGCCGGCCTCGAACCGACCGTCGTCAAGTACCTCGAGACCCCGCCGTCCCGCGACGGCCTGCGCAAGCTGCTCGACGATGCGGGCCTGAAGCCCAGCGAGGCGATCCGCCGGAAGGAAGCGCTGTTCACCGAACTGAACCTCGCCGACGCGTCCGAGGACGAACTGATCGATGCGATGGTCGACAACCCGATCCTCATCGAGCGGCCGATCGTCGTCACCGACAAGGGCACCGTGCTCGCGCGCCCGGTCGACAAGGTCCGCGAGATCCTCTGACGGCACGCGCCCACGTCTCCGGCCGGAGACGTGGGCGTTCTTCTCGGACTACGCGTCGTTCTACTCGGACTGTGCGTGCCGGCCCGCCCGGCTGCCCCGGTACGCGGCCCGGCGCGCCGCAGCGATCCACCCCGGCCACATGTCCACCTCGGCCGGGCAGTTGAGCACCGGATCGAACGCGGGTCGCTCACCGTCACCCGGCAGTGTCTCCACGACGAGCTGCCCGGCGGGTGCCACCTCGCCTCCCGCAGATTTCAGCGACAACCCGAAGCGCAACGTGCCGCTGTCGGCCAGCGCGTCCGCATCCGCCGACTCCGGGAGCCCGGCTTCCGGTTCCGCCACCACCCATCGCAGATCCGGGTGCTCGCGCGTGCGGAACGCGGTGACGCTGCTGTAGTGGGCGCCCGACCAGCTCCGCGCCGGCGACAACAGCACGGGCACACGCCCGTGTGCGGTGACCAGCAGGATGTCCCACGGCCCGACGCTCAGGTGCAGCCGCACCGCCACGCCGAGGAAGTCGGGAAGCATTGCGGGAAGCCCGATTCCGCGGGACAACCGGACAGTGACCGGCACCTGCCCCTGCGTCGGCCACCAGCTCGACACCAGCTCGGCGTGCCCCCGAGCGAGAACGCCGTGCGGATGGAAGATGCGCGCGTGCCGCACCGCCGAGGCCGCCGCGAACGGCGCCTCGAGGACCGCGTCGAGCTGTTTCATCCCACCCAGATAC
>NZ_JADZGH010000018.1:0-5443 GCF_015865005.1 Rhodococcus sp. CX | reverse complement strand
GTCGCGGACTCGATCAGCACGAGGATCCGGGTGTTCTCCGGTAGCCGGTCGGCGGTCGCGTCGACCTGTTGACCGCTCTCGGTCTTCGCGAGCATCACGCCTTCCAGGCCGGGAAGCCCGGCCACCGCGTCCAGGTCCTCGGCCCAGTAGGGGGTGGTGGCGTCGTTGATCCGAACCCAGGCTTCGCCGCCGCCGCGGAACCAGTCGACGACTCCGGCACGTGCGCCGGGTTTGTCGGCGGCCGGCACGGCATCCTCGAGGTCGAGCACGACCGCATCGGCGGGGGAGGTCGCGGCCGGGTCGAAACGGTCCGGTGCGTTCCCGGGCACGAGCAGCCACGAGCGGGCGAGTTCGGGGCGGATCCGGGTGGACATTCTTAGATGGTCTCGCGGTTTCGGGCGCCAGTCTCGCGGTTTGGGGCACCGGGGCCGACCGGGCACAGTCGCCGTTACCGATCGCACACCGGGGCAGCGCCCGCATCATGGGATAATCGGTGATTATGGCTTCTTCCCTGCCCCTGGTTTTCGATGCGCCCAAGCGCGGTATGCCCCCGCGTCACCTCGCCGACCTCGACTCCGAGCAGCGGCGTGAGGCGGTGCGCGAACTCGGGCTGCCCGCGTTCCGCGCCGACCAGCTCGCCCGCCAGTACTACGGGCGGCTCGAGGCGGATCCGGAGAAGATGACCGACCTGCCCGCGGCGATGCGGGAGAAGGTCGGCGAGGCGTTGTTCCCGCCGCTGCTGACTGCCGTCAAGCACATCGCATGCGACGGCGGGGAAACGCGCAAGACGCTGTGGCGGGCCGGCGACGGCACGCTGCTCGAGAGCGTCCTCATGCGCTACCCGGACCGGGCGACCCTGTGCATCTCCAGCCAGGCCGGCTGCGGCATGGCCTGCCCGTTCTGCGCGACCGGGCAGGGCGGACTGAACCGCAACCTGTCCACAGCGGAGATCGTCGATCAGGTCCGAGCCGCGGCCGCGGCCCTGCGCGACGGCGACGTCGCCGGGGGACCGGGCCGGCTGTCGAACGTGGTGTTCATGGGGATGGGGGAGCCGCTCGCGAACTATAAGCGGGTCGTCGCCGCGGTTCGCCGCATCACCTCCCCGGCGCCGGAGGGCCTCGGGCTGTCGCAGCGGTCGGTGACCGTGTCGACGGTCGGCTTGGCCCCGGCGATCCGCCGACTCGCCGACGAGGGCCTGCACGTCACGCTCGCCGTCTCGCTGCACACCCCCGACGACGAACTGCGCGACACGCTCGTGCCGGTCAACAACCGCTGGTCGGTCTCCGAGGTGCTCGACGCGGCGCGGTACTACGCGGACAAGACCGGTCGCCGGGTGTCGATCGAGTACGCCCTGATCCGGGACGTCAACGACCAGCCGTGGCGCGCCGACATGCTCGGCAAGAAGCTGCACAAGGCGCTCGGTCCGCTCGTGCACGTGAACCTGATCCCGCTCAACCCGACTCCGGGCAGCAAGTGGGATGCCAGCCCCAAGGACGTCGAGCGCGAGTTCGTGCGGCGCGTGCAGGCACAGGGCGTCTCGTGCACCGTGCGCGACACCCGCGGTCAGGAGATCGCGGCGGCCTGCGGTCAGCTCGCGGCGGAGGGCTGACTCACTCCTGCTCGGCGGTGAGCAGGTCGGAGAGGTTGTCCAGGCTGGCGCGCACCACACGCGAGTACGCCGTGCTGACGATGGGGTCGGCCAGCTTTCCGAAGATTCCTCCGAGCCCGCTCTCGGTCTCGAGACGATAGGTCAACCGGGTTCCGCCGTCTGCCTCCTCGAACTTCGTGCTCGCGCTGAAACCCACCTTGTTGCCGTCCACGGACTTGGCTGTGGTGGCCTTCAGCGGTCGATACTCGGTGAACTCGGACTCCCAGTCGACACGCTTTCCCAGGACACGGCTGACCCCGCGCCAGCGGGTGCCCACCTCGACGTCCCCGTCGGTGATCTGTTCGCATTCGAGCATCGACGATTCCCAGGACGGCCAATTGTGCGCCTCGATGAGGAAATCCCACACTTCCGAAACGGGGCGGGGGATGACGACGGATTCTTCGGTAACCGGCATGATGATCACTTCCCGAGTGATGACAGTTGATTCGCGCAATTCCTACGCCCTTGTACCCCAGGTGTCCCCGGTGGCTAGCTGTCGAAATCGCAAAGGTACAAAGGGAATTCGATTAGTGATGGCGTCGGTTTCGAGCGGATTGCCGGGAACGTTCTGATCCGTTGGCGCAGTTGCCGATACCGGACCTGTAAATCGAAAGTTGTTTTATTCCAGCAATATGCGGATTCGAGACGTTTCCCGACTCTTCTATTCCTCTCGGAAAGACTGTGCAGCGCGGTGCAATTCGGATGCGGCGGCGGCGAGGATCGGCTGTGACCGGCTACCGGCGCGGTACGCGATACGGGTCCGCCGGCCGATCGGCAGGGCTGTGAGAATCACGCCCTCGGGCACGTCGGTCACGGCGAGTTGCGGAACGAGCGCGACTCCGGCGCCGGCCGCAACCAGTTGCAGCACACCGGCGAAGTCGTCGATGCGATGGGCCACCCGAGGTTCGAAACCGTGGTTCCGGCAGCTGCGCACCGCCATGGTGTGGCAGAGCGTGCCGGGGTTGCCGACGATCCAGCGGCTCGTGGCGTGGCTGCCGATCGCGGCGTCCGCGGGCACCTCCGGAGCGGTCTGCGACGCGAGGTACACGGCTTCGTCGAGCAGCGGTTCGAGTTCGATCCCCGCGCCCATCGTGGACGGCACGTTGTCGTATTCGTGGACGAGCGCGATGTCCAGGTGATCTCCGCGGAGCAGATCCGGCACATCGGCGGGGTCGACCTCGGTGAGCGTCGGTTCCAGTCCCGGCTCGGTGCGTCGCAGCTCGATCAGAGCGGGGAGCACGATCGTCCGCAGCGCGGTCGGAAATGCACCGAGGCGAACCGATCCGGTCAGCCCGGTCTCGCTCGCCGCGAGTGCGGCCGACGCCCGTTCCAGGTCGGCCAGGATCACCTCGGTGTGCTCGACGAGAACCGTTCCCGCCGCGGTCAGGCGCACGCGACGACCGGTGCGGATCAGCAGCGGACGGCCGGCTTCGCGTTCGAGGGCGGACAGTTGCTGCGAGACCGCCGACGGGGTGTAGGACAGCGCTTCCGCGACCGCCGCGATGGTGCCGCGGTGGGCGAGTTCGCGCAGCAGACGGAGTTTGCGGATATCGAGCATCAGTTCAGCTTACGTATTGCGTCATGAAGAGTAACTGGACCTACAGCCTTTGTGGGCCGAGGCTGGGCACATGACCTACCACCCCTCGGGAATCCTCGTCCCGCTCGTGACCCCGTTCACCGACACCGGCGAGATCGCCCTCGCGGATCTGGAGCGCCTCGCGCACATCGTGATCGACGACGGCGCCGCCGGACTCGTCGCACTGGGCACTACGGCCGAGGCGGCGTCGCTGAGTCCGCAGGAACGCCGCGAGGTGGTGCGGATCTGCGCCGCGGTGTGCCGCGAGCGGCGGGTCCGCTGCTCGTCGGCGCCGGAACCAACGACACGGCCGGCACCGTGCGCGCCCTCGACGAGCTGGGGGAGCAGCCCGATGTCACAGCCGCGCTGGTGGTGGTGCCGTACTACACGCGCCCGACCGAGGCCGGTGTCGTCGCGCACTTCGAGCACGTCGCCGACCGCAGCCCGGTGCCGATCGTCCTGTACAACGTGCCGTATCGCACCGGGCAGCAACTCGGCTGCGAGTCGATCGTGCGGCTGGCGGAACATCCGCGGATCGTCGGCATCAAACAGGCCGTCGGTGCGGTCGATACCGATACCGCGCGCCTGCTCGCCGAGCGTCCGGATCCGTTCTCGGTTCTCGCCGGTGAAGACACCCTGGTTTCACCGTTGTTCGCGATGGGGGCAGCGGGAGCGATCGCGGCGACCGCCAACGTCTACGCGGCCGAATTCGCCGACCTGTTCCGGCTGTGGCGCGCCGGGCGGGTCGAGCAGGCGCGGGACCTGGGCAACCGGCTCGTCGGTCCCGTATCGGCGCTCATGTCCGGCCCCAACCCGACCGTCATCAAGGCGGTGCTCCACGCGCAGGGAAGGATTTCCACGCCGTGCGTCCGACTGCCGCTGCTGCCGTTCGAGGACACCGCAGCGATCCACCGTTTCCGAGCGAATGTACCGTTCGTCTCCTTCAATCGACTGAGCGATACATTCGCTCGGAAAACAGGGCAGGGTAGCAGGTAGGTCGGCGGCGCGGTGCCAGGATGAACGCCGCGGATCAGCGGGGCACGCCCCCGCCGTCGGTTGCGGACGGCAGGTGGGGGAGCAGTTCGTCCTCGGGCTCGATCCCGAACGAGCGCAACGCCATTGCCAGCGTCGAGTAGGCGCCGACGGTGAAGACGAGATCCATCAGCTGATGTTCGTCGAGCTCTGCGGACAGGATCGCCCACGTCCGGCTGCCGATCGCGCCGTCGTCGAGCAGTTCGTCGACCGCTGCGAGCATCGACCGTTCCAGCGGGATGAGGGGTTCCGCACCGCCATCGTCCGCAACCAGGGAGATTTCGGCGTCGGTGATCCCGGCCTTGCGGGCCAGCAGCACGTGCTGTGCCCACTCGTAGTCCGAGCTGCGACGGTGCGCGACCCGCAGCACGAGCAGCTCACGCCACCGGGGTGAGAGGGATGTCCCGCGCAACAGGTGATTGTTGAAGCCGAGGAACGCGGTGGCCAGGCCGGGATGGCGGGCGAGGGTGCCGAGAAGATTCGAGCCGGAGGCACGTCCCTCCTCGGTCGGGGCGCTCGCGACGGACGAGCGGAACGCCCGGACGTACTGCACGAATTCGGGAGCCCAGTCCGCTACAGCGGCAGCGGGAATGCGCGCGGTTCCGGCCGGTGTGTCTTTGTGGCGGTCAGGACCGCCGGAAAGGCACACCGGTTCGTCAGGTGTTGCGGCCACCGTTGACTCCGAACACCTGGCCCGTGATGTATCCGGCCTCCTCGCCGACGAGGAACGCGCAGGCCGCAGCGACATCGGACGGCCGGCCGATCCGTCCGACCGGCGTCCTCGCGGTCTGAGCGTCCAGGTCGACGAACCCCTTCTCGACGGTTCGGCGCAGCATCGGGGTATCGATGAACCCGGGTGGGATCGTGTTGACGGTGATGCCGTGCCGGCCGAATTCGAGCGCGAGAACCTTGGTCAGTCCCACCACTCCGGACTTCGCGGACACGTACCCGGCCAGACCCGGGGAGCCGCTGTGCACGCTCGACGACGAGATGTTGACGATGCGTCCCCAGCCTTCTGCGATCATGTCCTGCAGCACGACCTGGCAGCAGTCGAACGTGCCGGTCAGGTTGATCGCGATCGAACGCGCCCACAGTTCCGGGGTGATGTCGAGGAACGGCGAATCCAGGCTGAGCCCGGCATTGTTGACCAGGATCGTGGGTCGGCCGAGGCGGGCGCGGACCTCGTC
>NZ_JADZGH010000192.1:4363-6696 GCF_015865005.1 Rhodococcus sp. CX | reverse complement strand
CCACCGAAGGCGCGCTCGACGCGGCCGCCCGGCACTGGGCGCTGCCGCTCGGCACGGTCCTGGCGGTCGCGGCCGCGGCCGTCGGCGCCGCCGCGCTCCCGGTCGGCGCCCCCACCCGGGCGCTGCTTCTCGGGTCGGCCGGCGGCATCCTCTTCGGCGTCGCCGTCGTGTTCACCAAACACGTCACCGACCTGTTCGAACACGGCCTCGGCACGGTCGCCGGCTCCTGGCAGACCTGGGCGCTGGTCACCGCCGGTCTCACCGGCGGCTACCTGCAGCAACTCGCCTTCCAGGCCGGGGCGCTCGGCGCATCCCTGCCCGCCCTGACCATCGGCGAACCCCTCGCCGCGGCGTTCCTCGGCATGACCGTGCTCGGGGAACGGCTGCGGGTCGACGGCCCCGGCCTGGCGCTGGTCGTCGCGTCCGTCGTCGTCATGCTCGCCACCACCGTCGCCCTGTCCCGCGACCAGGCGCACCACACCCCCGACACCGCCGCGCACCCGCACGACGCGACCGATCCGGACATCGCCCAGTAGAATGGTGCCCCATCCGACCACGCTCGGCGCGCGGCGACCGCGCGGCCGAGCCCGACGAGAGGAACCAGGTGCCCACGGCACCCACTATCACCAGCACGGCACTATCCCCGGTCGTCACGGCCGACGCGGACTCCGATTCCGCCGGTTCGGAGGGCTCCTCTAGCGAGCCGGGTGACAGACCCGGCGGAACCGAAACCCGGCAGGAGCGGCCCTGATGTCCGTTCTGCTGTCCATACTTTCCCTGGTCGGCTTCGTTGCGCTGACCGTCGGCACGGCCCTGTTCGTGGCCGCCGAATTCTCCCTGACCGCGCTCGAACGCAGCACCGTCGACGCCCACGCCCGGGACGGTGACCGCCGCGCCCGCCAGGTGCAGCACGCCCACCGCACCCTCTCGTTCCAGCTGTCCGGCGCCCAGCTGGGCATCACCATCACCACCCTGATCACCGGCTACCTCGCCGAACCGGTGCTGGCGCGATTCCTGAACCCGCTGTTGCAGGCCGTGGGCCTGAGCGAATCCACCGCCTCCGGCATCTCCCTCGCCCTCGCCCTGATCCTCGCCACCTCCTTCTCGATGATCTTCGGGGAGCTGGTGCCGAAGAACCTGGCCATCGCCCACCCGCTCGGCACCGCCCGCGCCACCGCGGGACTGCAGGTCGCGTTCTCGCTCGTGTTCAAGTGGGCCATCCACGGCCTGAACGGCTCCGCGAACTGGGTGGTGCGGCGGCTCGGCATCGAACCCGCCGAGGAACTGCGCTCGGCGCGGTCCCCGCAGGAACTCGGCTCCCTGGTCCGCGCCTCCGCGGAAAGCGGTGCCCTGGACGAACGCACCGCGTTGCTCGTCGACCGCTCCCTGCGGTTCGGCGACCGCACCGCGGAGGACCTGATGACCCCGCGGGTGACCATCGAATGCCTCGACCAGCACGACACCGTGCTGGACCTGATCGACCTGTCCGACCGCACCGGCTACTCGCGGTTCCCCGTCGTCGACGGCGACCTCGACGCCACCCTCGGGGTCGTGCACGTCAAACACGCCTTCACCGTTCCGGGTCCGCGCCGCGCCCACACCCCGCTGCGCACCCTCGCCCGGCAGGTGCCGATCGTGCCGTCGACCCTCGACGGCGACGAGGTGATGGAACGCGTCCGCGCCGACGGCATGCAGGTCGCGCTCGTCGTCGACGAATACGGCGGCACCGCCGGCATCATCACCATGGAGGACCTCATCGAGGAGATCGTCGGCGACGTCCGCGACGAACACGACGAACCCGAACCCGACGCCCGGCAACTCGACGACGGCTGGTCCTGCTCCGGGCTGCTGCGCATCGACGAGATCGCCGGCCTCACCGGCTACCACGCCCCCGACGGCGACTACGAAACCATCGGCGGCCTGATCCTCGACGAACTCGGCCGCATCCCCGACACCGGCGACGAGATGCTGCTCCCGGCGCGTCCCGGCGACCACACCGAACGCTGGCTCGCCAGGATCCTCGCGATGGACGGGCACCGCATCGACCGGATCCTGCTCACCCCGGTCCCCGCGGACACCGACCCCGACGCGGCCGACACCGCCGCCGCGGGCGACACCGACCCGGTCGCGCACACGAACGGAGAGCAGCGATGAACGACCTGCTCGGTGTCCTGCTCACCGTGGTGCTCCTCGCCGGCAACGCCTTCTTCGTCGGCGCCGAATTCGCGCTCATCACCGCCCGCCGCGACCGACTCGAATCGCTCGTCGCCCAGGGCAAGAAACGCGCCGCGACCGTCATCGACGCCGGGGAGCACCTGTCGCTGATGCTCGCC
>NZ_JADZGH010000192.1:0-4353 GCF_015865005.1 Rhodococcus sp. CX | reverse complement strand
ACGCGGCCGGCCTGCCGGACTCGCTGCTGCACCCCCTCGCGTTCACCGTCGCGCTCGCGCTGGTGGTGATCCTGCACATCCTGCTCGGCGAGATGGTGCCCAAGAACATCGCGATCGCCGGACCGGAACGCACCGCGATGCTCCTCGTCCCGGTGCACCTGCTGTTCATGCGCCTGGCCAAGCCGCTCATCGCGTTCTACAACCTGTGCGCCAACCTGTCCCTGCGGCTGATGCGGGTCGAACCGAAGGACGAACTCGAGGTCACCGTCACCGCCATCGAACTGTCGGAGATGATCGGCGAATCCCGCTCCGAAGGGCTGCTCGACGAGGAGGAACACCGCCGCCTCACCCAGGCCCTGGAAACCAGCGGCCGCACCGTCACCGAGGTGATGATCCCCATCGACCGGGTGCGGACCGTGCCGATCACCGCCGGCGGCACCACCCTCGGCGTGCTCGAACAGGCCGTCATCGACACCGGCTTCTCCCGCTACCCGACCCTCGACCCGGCCGGGAAGGTCACCGGCTACCTGCACATCAAGGACGTGCTGGACCTGGTGCGCGACGAGAACGCCGGACCCGACACGGTGATCCCGCCCGCGGAGGTGCGGGAACTGCCCCGGGTCGCGCTCACCAGCGCACTCGACGACGCCCTCGCGCTGCTGCGCCGCACCAGCTCACACCTGGGCGGGGTGGTCGACGCCACCGGCACCGTCGTCGGCATCGTCGCCCTCGAGGACCTCGTCGAGGAATTCGTCGGGACCGTGCGCGACGCCACCCACCGCATCGCCGACCCCGCCCCGGGGAACCGCACCCCGTGAGCCGCCGCCGATGACCATCGACACCCACCCGTCCACCGGCACGGCCGCGGCGGTGCGGTCCGAACCCGACTGGACCGCCCGCCGGCACCGGCACCGCGCCGCCGCCGACGAGCTGCTCGCCGGGCACCTGCGGCGGCGCGCGGCCCGGCAGGCCCATCCGGTGCACGACTTCCTGTTCACCTACTACAACCACCGGCCCAACCAGCTGCGGCGCTGGCATCCCGGTTTCGGGGTGGTGCTGCTCGGCGACGCCACCCGCGAGTACCGCGACCATCCCGCCTACGAACGCGTCGTCGTCGACGGGCAGCCCGGGGTCACGGTGTCCCGGCGCGCGGCGCTCGACCGGCTCGGCACGGTCGAGTTCGTGCGGGACCTGCTCGCGGCCACCGCGTCCCGGCCGCCGCAGCTGGGCTGTTTCGGGCTGCACGAGTGGGCGATGGTGTACCGCACGGACGACTCCGGGGTGCGGCACAACGCGGTGCCGCTGCGGCTCGGGCACGACGGAACCGACGCGGTGGTGGAATCATTGCAGTTGCGTTGCACCCATTACGATGCGTTCCGGTTCTTCACCCCCGACGCGGCCCCGCGCAACGCCGAGACCCTGACCCGGCGGACCCAGATCGACCGGGAACAACCCGGCTGCCTGCACGCCGGCATGGACCTGTACAAATGGTGCTACAAACTGTCCCCGCTGATCGAGTCGGACCTGCTCCTGGACTGCTTCCGGCACGCCCGGGCGGCACGCGAACTCGACATGAGGGCCAGCCCGTATGATCTGAGCGAATACGGCTACTCGCCCATCACGATCGAGACTGCCGCCGGACGCGCACAGTACGTCCGCGAGCAGTCGGCGCTCACCACCCGCGCCGCAGCCCTGCGCCAGGAGCTGCTGAATCGATGCACCGCGCTGGCGGCGTGTCTCACCGACACGCAGATAACTACCGGCGGGTAACATGTTGGTGTTTTTCGTGCGGCACCGGTCGGCCCGACCGCACCGGGTGCACAGTTACCGGAAAGAGTGAGGCAATGACAGAACGCATTCAGGTCGGCGGACTCCAGGTCGCCAAGGTGCTCTACGACTTCGTCAACAACGAGGCCATCCCCGGGTCCGGTGTCGACGCGGACGCGTTCTGGACCGGCGCCGACAAGGTCATCCACGACCTCGCGCCCCGCAACCGGGAACTGCTCGCCATCCGCGACGACCTCCAGAGCAAGATCGACACCTGGCACCGCGACCGCGCCGGACAGCCCCACGACCCGGCCGCCTACAAGGCGTTCCTGCAGGAGATCGGCTACCTCGTGCCGGTGCCCGCCCCGTTCGAGGTGACCACCGCCAACATCGACTCCGAGATCGCCACCACCGCCGGCCCGCAGCTGGTCGTGCCGGTCCTCAACGCCCGCTTCGCGCTCAACGCCGCCAACGCCCGCTGGGGCTCGCTGTACGACGCGCTGTACGGCACCGACGCCATCTCCGAGGAAGGCGGCGCCGAAAAGGGCACCGGCTACAACAAGATCCGCGGCGACAAGGTCATCGCCTGGGCCCGCGACTTCCTCGACAAGGCCGCACCCCTGGCGACCGGCTCCCACACCGGCACCACCGCCTACCGCATCGAGGACGGCGCGCTGAAGGTCACCCTCGCCGACGGCACCGTCACCACCCTCGCCCAGCCCGAGAAGCTCGTCGGCTACCTCGGCGACCCCGCCGCCCCCACCTCGGTCCTGCTGCGCAACAACGGCCTGCACATCGACATCCAGATCGACCCGCAGTCCCCGATCGGCAGCACCGACACCGCCGGCATCAAGGACCTCGTCCTCGAATCGGCCGTCACCACCATCATGGACTTCGAGGACTCCGTCGCCGCCGTCGACGCCGACGACAAGGTCGTCGGCTACCGCAACTGGCTCGGCCTCAACCGCGGCGACCTGTCCGAATCGTTCACCAAGGGCGACAAGACCCTCACCCGCACCCTCAACGCCAACCGCGTCTACACCGCACTCGACGGCAGCGACCTCGAACTCCACGGCCGCTCCCTGCTGTTCGTCCGCAACGTCGGTCACCTCATGACCAACCCCGCCGTCCTCGACAGCGAGGGCAACGAGGTGCCCGAAGGCATCCTCGACGCCCTGATCACCACCCTGTGCGCCATCCACGGCCTGCACACCGACGAGGCCCACGGCCCGCTCGGCAACAGCCGCACCGGCTCGATCTACATCGTCAAGCCCAAGCAGCACGGCCCCGACGAATCCGCCTTCACCACCGAGCTGTTCGGCCGCGTCGAGGACGTCCTCGGCCTGCCCCGCAACACCCTCAAGGTCGGCATCATGGACGAGGAACGACGCACCACCGTCAACCTCGCCGCCTGCATCGAGGCCGCCTCCGAGCGCGTCGCGTTCATCAACACCGGCTTCCTCGACCGCACCGGCGACGAGATCCACACCTCCATGGAAGCCGGCGCCGTGGTCCGCAAGGCCGCCATGAAGCAGCAGAAGTGGATCCTCGCCTACGAGGACTGGAACGTCGACACCGGCCTCGCCTGCGGCCTGCAGGGCAAGGCGCAGATCGGCAAGGGCATGTGGGCCATGACCGACCTCATGCACGACATGCTCGTGCAGAAGATCGGCCAGCCCAAGGCCGGCGCCAACACCGCCTGGGTGCCCTCGCCCACCGGCGCCACCCTGCACGCCACCCACTACCACGAGGTCGACGTCTTCGCCGTCCAGGACGAGCTCACGGGCAAGACCCGCGCCACCGTCGACGACATCCTCACCATCCCGCTCGCCGAGAACACCGACTGGTCCGACGCCGAGAAGCGCGAGGAACTCGACAACAACTGCCAGTCCATCCTCGGCTACGTGGTGCGCTGGATCGACCAGGGCGTCGGCTGCTCCAAGGTCCCCGACATCCACGACGTCGCACTCATGGAGGACCGCGCCACCCTGCGCATCTCCAGCCAGCTGCTCGCCAACTGGATCCGCCACGACGTCGTCAGCGCCGAGGACGTCGTCGCCGCCCTCGAGCGGATGGCTCCCGTCGTCGACCGGCAGAACGCCGGCGACGCCGCCTACCGGCCGATGGCCCCGAACTTCGACGACAGCATCGCCTTCCAGGCCGCCAAGGAACTGATCCTCGAAGGCACCAAGCAGCCCAGCGGCTACACCGAGCCGATCCTGCACCGCCGCCGCCGCGAGTACAAGGCCAAGTACGCCTGATCCGCAGCACACGACGCGGGGCCCCGTCCGACCCGGACCGGGGCCCCGCCCCGTTTTCCGTACACTGCGGGAGCCCGGAAAGAGAAGAAACGAGGCGGACGAACACGTGAGTCGACATCGCAGTTCCGGCGGCGTCCGAGGCATCAGCAAAGGCCCGATCATCGCCGTCGTCACCATCGTGCTGCTCGTCCTCGCCACCATCGGCTGGTTCCGGCTCCGCGACCACATCGACGACCAGGGCATCCAGGCCGCCCAGACCTGCGTCGAAGGCGACGCCGTCCTCCAGGTCAGCGCCGACCCCGCGATCGCCCCCGCCCTCACCACC
>NZ_JADZGH010000017.1:3004-5528 GCF_015865005.1 Rhodococcus sp. CX | reverse complement strand
CCCCCGGCCGCGCCGTGTACCTGACCCGCATCGACGCGCATTCGGCGGCCGCGTCCACCGCGCTGCGCGCTGCCGCCGACCCGGCCGCACTTGCCGGCTACCACCCCGAGCAGCCGCTCACCGCCGCCGCGCATCACGCGGTGCGCGCCGCCGCGCGCGCCCGGCTCACCGCGGCGCAGCGGGCCCGGGCGCGGGCCGCCGCCCTCGACGACTACGCCGCGGCGGGCATCGTCGCCGTCCACGAATGCGGCGGCCCCGACATCTCCGGCCGCGACGACTTCACCGAACTGCTCGGCACCGACCACCCGGTGCAGGTGCGCGGCTACTGGGGGGAAGCGGTCGGCACCGCCGAGCAGGCCGCCGAGCTGCTCGCCGCCACCGGCGCGCACGCCCTCGGCGGTGACCTGTTCGTCGACGGCGCGTTCGGCTCCCACACCGCGTGGACGACCGGCCCCTATGCCGATCGCCCCGACTGCTGCGGCACCGCCTACCTGACCGGCGAGGAGATCACCGCGCACGTGCGGGCGTGCACCACCGCCGGTATCCAGGCCGGGTTCCATGTCATCGGGGACGCGGCGGTCGCCGCCGCGGCCGCCGCGTTCGCCGCCGTCGCCGACGAGCTGGGCGGGCCCGCCGTCGCCGCCCGCGGGCACCGGCTCGAACACGCCGAAGCCCTCACCGTCGAGCAGGCCACCCGGTTGGGCCGGTGGGGGGTGATCGCGAGCATGCAGCCGATGTTCGACGCGCTGTGGGGTGGCCCGGGCGGGATGTACGCCACACGGCTCGGCGCCGACCGGGCGGCCGGGCTGAACAACTTCGCCGGGATCGCCTCGACCGGGATGTCGCTCGCGTTCGGCTCCGACGCGCCGGTGACCGCGGCGCGGCCGTGGCCGATGCTGCGCGCCGCCGTGCACCATCACACACCGGGCAGCGGCATCTCACCGCGCGCCGCGTTCGCCGCCGCGACCCGCGGCGCGTGGCGGGCCGGTGGGGTCCGCGACGGGCTGGCCGGCACCCTCGATCCGGGGGCGCCGGCCTCGTATGCGGTGTGGGAGGCGGGGGAGTTGGTGATCAGCGCCCCGAAGGACAGCGTGCAGCGGTGGTCGACGGATCCGCGGTCGCGGGTGGCGCCGCTGCCGGATCTCGCACCGGGCACGGACGATCCGGTGCTGGTGCGCAGCGTGCACCGCGGCCGGATCGTGTACGAGCGGTGACCGGGCCGGCCGCGCGGGCGGTGCGGGCGGTGGCCGTGCGGGCCGTGCTGTCGGTGCTCGCCGGGCTGTTGCTGTTCGCGAGTTTCCCGCCGCGCCCGTTGTGGTTCCTCGCCCCGCTCGGCATCGGTTTGCTGATCACTGTATTGATTGCACAACCGCTGCATCGACGTGCCGGGTTCTGCTATGGATACCTCGCCGGCCTGGGCTTTCTGGTACCGCTGCTGCCGTGGATCGGGGTGTACGTCGGGCCGTTGCCGTGGCTGGCGCTGGCCGCGGTCGAGGCCCTGTTCGTGGGGTTGTTCGGCGCGCTGGTCGTGCACGTGCGGTCGCTGCCCGCGGCGCCGCTGTGGATCGCGGCGTGCTGGTCGCTGACCGAGTTCCTGCGCGCGAGCGTGCCGTTCGGCGGATTCCCGTGGGGGCGGCTGGCGTTCGGGCAACCCGACGGGCTGCTGGTCGCCCTGGCCGCGGCCGGCGGCGCCCCGCTGGTGTCCTTCGCGGTCGCCCTCACCGGTGCCGGGGTGGCCGCCCTCGTCGTCCGGTCCCGCGCGCCGCGGCGCGGACCGCTGCTGCGGGCCGCCGCGGTGACCGTGGCGGCCCCGCTGTGCGCGGCGGCGGTGTGGCCGTTGCTGCCCGCCCCCGACGCCGGGGACCGCACGATCACGGTCGCCGCGATCCAGGGCAGCGTGCCGCGCCTGGGCCTGGACTTCAACGCGCAACGCAAGGCGGTCCTCGACAACCACGTCGCCCGCACCCTGGAACTGGCCGCCGAGGTGCGCGCCGGGACCACACCGCGCCCGGACGTGGTGATCTGGCCGGAGAACGCCTCGGACATCGATCCGCTGCGCAACCCGGACGCCGCCGCCGACATCACCGCCGCGGCCGCCGCGATCGGTGCGCCCATCTCCGTCGGTGCGGTCCTCGTCAACGGCGACGGCACCACCACCAACTCGGTGATCGTGTGGGACGCGGCGACCGGGCCGGGGGAGCGGCACGACAAGAAGATCATCCAGCCGTTCGGCGAGTACCTGCCGTACCGGTCCTTCTTCCGGTTGTTCTCCGAATACGCGGACCGCGCCGGGCATTTCGTGCCCGGCCACGGCGACGGGGTCGTGCACGCGGCCGGCATCCCCATCGGGGTCGCGACCTGCTACGAGGTGGCGTTCGACCGGGCGCTGCGGGAGGCCGTCGACGCCGGCGCGCAACTGCTGGCGGTACCCACCAACAACGCCACCTTCGGCGACACCGAGATGACCTATCAGCAGCTGGCGATGTCCCGGCTGCGGGCCGTCGAACACGGCCGCACCGTCGTG
>NZ_JADZGH010000017.1:0-2994 GCF_015865005.1 Rhodococcus sp. CX | reverse complement strand
CGCCGACGGATCGGTCCTGGAACAGACCCCGTTGTTCGAGCCCGCGGTGTTGGTGGCGCAAGTGCCGCTGCGCACGACGACTACGCTGGCTAGTCGGCTCGGCCCGATCCCGGAACTCGTTCTGTGCGTCGGAGCCGTCGCCGCCGCCGGTGCCGCCCTCGTGCGGGCCCGGCGACACAACACCGCGGGGTCGCGTCCACAGCCCGGACACGGCACCGAGCCGGCCGACGCCGGCACCGCAGGATCACCGGCCCAGGCCGGTTTCGACAGGGAGGACCATTGATGGCAGCGGCGACGCCGGCCGGGGATCACAGCGCGCCGAGCGCACGGACCCTGGTCATCATTCCGACGTACAACGAGCGGGAGAACATCCGCCTGATCGTCGGCCGGCTGCATGCGGCGCTGCCGGACGTGCACGTGCTCATCGCCGACGACGGCAGCCCGGACGGCACCGGCGCGGTCGCCGACGAGCTGGCCGCCGCGAGCGAGGGCCGCATCCACGTGCTGCACCGCACCGAGAAGAACGGTCTCGGCGCCGCCTACATCGCCGGCTTCCGGTGGGGTCTCGAACGGGACTACACGGTGCTGGTGGAGATGGACGCCGACGGCAGCCACGCCCCGGAACAGCTGCACCTGCTGCTCGAAAAGGTCGACGCCGGCGCCGATCTGGTCCTCGGCTCCCGGTACGTGCCCGGCGGCACCGTCGTGAACTGGCCGTGGCACCGCGAGGTGCTCTCCCGCGGCGGCAACCTCTACTCGCGGCTCGCCCTCGGAGTGAAGATCGCCGACATCACCGGCGGCTACCGCGCCTACCGGCGCGAGGTGCTCGAGACCCTCGATCTGGACGCGATCGAATCGCACGGCTACTGCTTCCAGGTCGACCTCGCCTGGCGCACCCTGCAGGCCGGGTTCACCGTCGCCGAGGTGCCGATCACCTTCACCGAACGCGTCATCGGCGACTCGAAGATGAGCGGCAACATCGTGCAGGAGGCGCTGCTCAAGGTCACCGTGTGGGGTCTGCGCAACCGGTGGGGCAAGCTGCGCGGACTCGTCGGCCGCGCCTGACGGTCACCCGCCGGCGCCGGTCGAGCGACTGTCCGTACGCCCGGCCGGCGCCGGCGGACACCCGTCCGGAAGATCACCAGTCGATGTGCAGCTCCTCCGCGACACCGAGTTCCGTGCACAGCGACCGGATCGCGCTGCAGTCCTGGACCACCCGCCCCGACTCGGCGGCGGCGACGGCTTCGGCGATCAGTTCCTTGCCGCCGGGGATGCGTTCGTGCTCGACGATCGCCGCCCAGGTCGCGGCGTCACCGCCGGTGAACGCGACGATGCCGTCGGCCAGCGCGTCGAGCAGCACGCGCCGATCGGTCCGCCCCAGTTCGGCGAAGACGATCTTGAGCAGTTCCGCAGCCAGCGACGAGTGACACAGTTCGTCCCGTCGGTGCAGGGCCACTGTAGCCCGGTTGACCGGTTGCAGCGCGTCGTCCTCGGTGAGCAGCCCGAGGTAGGCGCTGATCGAGGTTTCCGCGACGGTGGTGAACGCGAGACGCACCAGCGCCTCGGCGCGGGGGGAACCGGCGCGGGCGACCGCGTCCCGGTGCGCGCGCACGGTCCGGGACGGGGGCAGCACCGACTCCGGCAGCATCCATCCCCGCCGCCGCCGGGTCAGCGCGCTCGCGTTGTGGTGCATCAGCGTGTGGTACTGCTCGTCGACCATCGCCTGCATCACCCCGAGCACGAGGGTGTCGTGCGGTCCGATGCCCAGGGCGTCGCCGGTGACGGAGGCGAATCCGGGATTCACGACGTACTGCTCGATGTCGACGACGTTCTTGTTGTAGGCGATCCAGGCCCAGGCGCGCAGCCGGGCACGACGCCGCTCGTCGAGCTCGCGGTACCGCCGATGGGTGTGGAACGGGATCAGCACCTCGGGGAAATCGAGGCGGTCCGGATCGAACAGGTCGTCGAGGTCGGGTTCGCGTTTCTTGACGGTGGCCCGGATGCCCCAGGACCGGGTCAGGGCCCGGATCACGCTGCTCTCGACGGGCTCGGTGGGGTCGTGCCGGGGCAACGACGGTGGGCGCAGTTGAGCGCGTAGCGAGGTGATGTCGGGTTCAGCCATCACGGCACCCCTGTCTCCCCGGGCGGCGGACGGTCCGTCGTCTGTGGTAGGTCGGCGAAGATCTGCGCGCAGGTTTCACGGTACCGCTCGAGTCGGTCGCCGAGGGGCCGCCGCGCGTGTTCCATGAGGTCCGCGAACCCGGCCGGGTCGGTGTCGACGGCCGCGTCGAGTTCGTCGAGCCCGGCCCGCAGCGCCCGCCGGGCCGCGTCGGCGTAGGGGTTGCCGGTCTGCACGTCCCGGTACACCTCCGGCACGCCGGTGGACACGCGGGCGAGCAACGAGCGCATCAGCACGTGCGGCGGCGGCGCGGTCGCGGCGGCGATGTCGGGGACCCGCAGCCGATCCAGGGCCAGGCCGAACGCGAGGATCGCGGCGTGGGTGAGGGCCTGGGTGGCGGCGGTGACCCGGTCGTGTTCGTCGGCGGACAGTTCCACCACGTGCGCGCCCCAGCGGGTGAGATCGGCGAGGAACCCGGTCACCGCCGGTCCGCGCTGGTGCGCGACGGCCACGACCGGCCGGCCCGCCGGTTCGAGCGACGGCGCGAACATCGGGTTGATGCCGACCGCCTGCACCTGCGGGGCGTGGGTGTGCAGCACGGCGGGCACCGTGGATTTCACCGACAGGGTTTCGACGAGCAACGTGCCCGGGGCGAGCAACCCGCCCAGGACCGGGATCGCCGCGAGCGCCACCGGTTCGGGGACGGCCAGCACCACGGTGGAGGCCGCGCGCAGCGCGGTGGCGGCGCGGGCGATGGGGGCGGTGATGTCCGTGGCCAGCGCGGTGTCGTCGTCCGGTGGCGGGGTCGGATCGAGGATGAGCACCTCGGCGCCGTCCGCGCGCAGCGCCGTCACCAGCAGTGCCCCGACCGCGCC
>NZ_JADZGH010000191.1:58336-63725 GCF_015865005.1 Rhodococcus sp. CX | reverse complement strand
GGTGACGACCCTGCGTGCGCGGAGCGTCCTCTGCGACACCGTCACCGTCGCATGAAGATCGGCACGTCGACGTCGTCGTCGCCGTCCTCGTCGTCGACGGGCACGGGACGCGGCTGGACGCTGCCGGGCGCGCCGACGGCTCCGGCGCCGGCGGTGGGCGCCGGCTCACGGACGGCTTCCTCGGCCCGCTCGCTGCGGCCGAGTTCCCCCGCGCGAGCCGGGCTGATCGTGCCGGTACGGGCGGCCGGCTGGGCGGGTGCCTCGACCGGGCGTCGGGCCGGGGTCCCACCGTCGAATCCGGCCGCGATGACGGTGACCCGGACCTCGTCGCCGAGTGAGTCGTCGATCACCGTGCCGAAGATGATGTTGGCGTCGATGTGCGCGGCTTCCTGCACGAGCGAGGCCGCCTCGTTGATCTCGAACAGACCGAGGTCGGAGCCACCGGCGATGGACAGCAGCACGCCGCGGGCGCCTTCCATGGACGCTTCGAGCAGAGGCGAGTTGATGGCGGCCTCGGCAGCCTTGATGGCCCGGCCCTCCCCTCGCGCCGAACCGATGCCCATGAGGGCGCTGCCGGCGCCCGACATGACGCCCTTCACGTCCGCGAAGTCGACGTTGATCAGACCCGGGGTGGTGATGAGGTCGGTGATGCCCTGAACACCGTTGAGCAGCACCTCGTCCGCGGAACGGAACGCATCCATGAGGCTGACGGCGGCGTCGCCGAGCTGGAGCAGCCGGTCGTTGGGGATCACGATGAGCGTGTCGCACGATTCGCGCAGCGTCTGGATGCCGGTGTCGGCCTGGCTGCCGCGGCGCTTGCCCTCGAACGAGAACGGCCGGGTCACGACACCGACGGTCAGCGCACCGAGCTTGCGCGCGATGCTGGCGACGACGGGTGCACCACCGGTACCGGTGCCACCGCCCTCACCGGCGGTGACGAAGACCATGTCGGCGCCCTTGAGCACCTCCTCGATCTCGTCCTTGTGGTCCTCGGCGGCCTTGCGGCCGACCTCGGGATCGGCGCCGGCGCCCAGACCGCGGGTCAGTTCGCGTCCCACGTCGAGCTTGACGTCGGCATCGGACATCAGGAGAGCCTGCGCGTCGGTATTGACGGCGATGAACTCGACTCCCTTGAGTCCCTGCTCGATCATGCGGTTGACCGCATTCACGCCGCCACCGCCGATACCGACGACCTTGATTACGGCGAGGTAGTTGTGCGGGGGCGTCATGGGCTCTCGCCTTCCTGGTTTCGGGTCACGCTTCGATCGATCGATGTCTCGTACATGTTGAGCTACCGGGCAAACCCTCAACCACAGGTTGAAGGTTATGTCAAGTAACCGGACTGAGGCGAAACGCTATGGCACTGCGACCGCCATATGCCAGCAGACGCGCCGACGACTCGCCACGAATTTCCGCGCATCACGTCACCGCACCGTCGGCAGGTCCGGAGCGGCCACGTCGTAGGTCTGTCCCGGCTGGGTGAGCAGGTGGGTCACGACCGCCGCCTTCCGGTCCGACCGGTCGGTTCCACCCCACACCACGACCCGGCCGTCCAGCAGGGTCAGCGAGATGTCCGTCGGGGACGCCGCGGCCACCTCCGTCACCTGGAACCGCAGCTCGGGAGGCAACACGCCGAGGACCTCGAGCGCCGCCACGGTCGCCGGATCGCCGGTACCGGGGGTCGCGGTGACCAGTCGCGGTGTCTGCATCGGCGGCGGCTCCACCGCGAAGTCGACACCCTCGGCGTCGACCGAATGCGTCCCGTCGGGCGCCTCGAAGTACACCTCGGCGACCCGTTCGGTCACGGTGACCCGCACGGTCGACGGATAGACGCGCTGCACCCGCACCTCCGCGGCACGCGGCAACTCCGCCACGCGTTGCGCCGCGGCGGCGGTGTCGACCCGCAGCAGCGGGGTTCCCTCCGCGACGGCGAGCTGCGCGAGCACGTCCTCCCGCGGAATCGTCTCGGCACCGACGACCTCGACCGTGCGCACCGACAGCAGGGGCGACAGCCACGCGACCGCGATGATCGCCAGCACGCCGATCACCACGCCGACACCGATGAGCACCGTGCGCAGCCGGACCGACCGGCCGGAAGGCCGCCGCGCGGCCGCGCGTGTCGTGCGTCGCCGGGCGGACCGGGTCGGTGTCTCGGTCACGGGCGGCCCGACCCCGATCCGTCGACCGGACCCGACCGGAACCGGCCGGGCTTGCTGCGCAGCGCGTCGAGGATCTGCCGTCCGAGCATCGTCACGTCACCGGCACCCATCGTGATGACGATGTCGCCGGGGCGGCTCAGCTGTGCCACCTGACGCGGCACCAGGGACAGATCCGGCTGGTAGTGCACCGGCTTGGACACCGCCTGCGCGACCAGGGCGCCGCTCACGCCGGGGATCGGTTCTTCGCGCGCACCGTAGACGTCGAGGACGACCACCTCGTCCGCGAGGTCGAGCGCCGAACCGAACTGCTCGGCGAACGTCTCGGTCCGCGAGTACAGGTGCGGTTGGAACACGACGATCACGCGGGGGCGTTCGGTGCCGGATTCGGCGTACCGCAGCGGTTCGCCTGCCACGAGTTCCGCGGCGGCGGCGAGCACGGCCCGCACCTCCGTCGGATGGTGGGCGTAGTCGTCGAACACCCGCACACCGTGCTCACGGCCGCTGTACTGGAAACGCCGGTGCACGCCACCGAATCCGGCCAGGCCCTCGATGGCCTCGTCGACCGGGGCGCCGGCCTCGAGCGCCGCGACCAGGGCCGCGAGCGCGTTGAGGGCCATGTGGCGGCCGGGTACCGACAGCCGAACCGTGCGCGGGGCGTCCTCGCCGGCGAGGTGGAATTCGGCGACACCGCCGACGTCCTTGGCCTCCCATGCGACCAGCCGGACCGCGACCGGGACACCGTCGGCGTGGTCGCCGGTGCCGATCGTGTCGGCCGAGCCGTACCCGGCGACGCGCAGTCCCGGGATGTCACGCTCGACGACGCGGCGGGCCAGTGCCGCCGAACCCGGATCGTCCAGGCACACCACGAGCAGCCCACCGGGCGCGATCCGGCCGACGAAGTCGTCGAACACCTGCGTGTACGCCTCGGGGGTGCCGAAGAAGTCGAGGTGATCCGCCTCGACGTTCGTCACGATCACCACGTTCGGCTCGTACTGCAGCAGCGATCCGTCGCTCTCGTCGGCCTCGGCGACGAACACGTCGCCGCTGCCCTGATGGGCGTTGGTGCCGGACTCGTTCAACTCGCCGCCGACCGCGAACGACGGATCGAACCCGCAGTGCTGCAACGTGACCACCAGCATCGACGTCGTCGACGTCTTGCCGTGGGTGCCGGAGACCAGGAACGTGTGGTGTCCGCGCATCAGCGAGGCGAGCACCGCCGGGCGCAGCAGCACGGGGATGCCCCGCTCGTGCGCCGCGACCAGTTCCGGATTGTCCTTCGGGATCGCGGCGTGCGTGGTCACCACCGCGGTCGGTCCACCCTCGAGCAGGTCCAGGGCGCTCGCGTCGTGCCCGATGCGGACGGTAGCCCCCCGCGCGCGGAGGGCCAGCACTCCGCGGCTCTCCTTCGCGTCCGATCCCGACACCTGGCCGCCGCGAGCCAGCAGGATCCGCGCGATGCCGGACATTCCGGCTCCGCCGATCCCCACCATGTGCACCCGCTCCAGTTCGGCGGGTAGCTGCTCGCTCATCGATCACTCCTGTTCGTGCCCGCACCGGCCACGTCGAGCACGATCCGGGCGACTTCGTCTGCCGCGCTGCGGTGTCCCGCTCCGGCGGCGCGGCGCCCCATCTCGGTGAGCCGCTGCACGTCGGCGAGAAGCGGGATCACCGAGTCCACCACGAACGCCGGCGTCAGGTCGGCGTCCGAGACGATCATCCCACCCCCGGCCGCGGCGACCGGACGGGCGTTGAGTTCCTGCTCGCCGTTGCCGTGCGGAAGCGGCACGTACACCGCCGGCAGCCCCACCGCCGACACCTCGGCGACGGTCATGGCACCGGATCGGCAGATCACCGCGTCCGCCGCGGAGTACGCCAGATCCATGCGTTCGAGGTACGGCACCGCCACGTAGGGGAATCGGTCGTGATCGGGGTGTTCGGGCACGTCGAGGATGTTCTTGGGACCGTGCGCGTGCAGCACCGAGATCCCGGCTGCGGCGAGCTCGGCGGCGGCCCCGGAGACTGCGGCGTTGAGCGACTGTGCGCCCTGCGAACCGCCGAACACCAGCAGCACCGGTCCCTCGGCGGGAAGCCCGAAGTGCCGGCGGGCCTCGGCGCGCAACGCCGCCCGATCCAGGCCGGTGATCGACGCGCGGACCGGGATCCCGACGATCTCGGCGTCACCGCGGCGGACGATGCCCGAGCCCGGGACGGCCGCGAGCACCCGGGACGCCCGCAGCGCACCGATCTTGTTGGCGATGCCGGCGCGGGCATTCGCCTCGTGCACGACGACCGGGATGCGGCGACGGCCGCAACCGGCAGCGAGATAGGCCGGCAGAGCCACGTACCCGCCGAAGCCGACGATGACATCGGCGTCGACCCGGTCGAGGACCTCGCGGGTGCGCCGTACCGACGCGATCACCCGGGCGGGCAGTTTCAGCAGGTCCATCGTGGGCTTGCGGGGCAACGGGACCGGCGGGATCAGTTCGAGGGGGTAGCCACGCTGCGGGACCAGTTTCGTCTCGAGGCCGCGTTCGGTGCCCAACGCCGTCACGGTCGCATCGGGTACCAGCGCCCGGATCGCGTCGGCCACCGCCAGGGCGGGTTCGATGTGCCCGGCGGTGCCCCCGCCGGCCACCACCACGGACAGGGCGGACTGCTCCCCACTCACCTACGATTTCCTCGCTCTCCGGTTCTTCGGTCTCTGCCGTCGCCGTTCGACCTGCGAGCGGCGTTCGATCGACGACCGCCGTTCGCCGTGCGGTCGTTAGCTGTGCGTCCCTTGGCCGTCCGGTCCTCGGCTGTGCGGCCGGTCCCCCGCTGGGTGTCGTTCGCAGCACGGGTGCGGCCCGTGCGCCGGTCGGCAGCGCGCGCTTTCGTGTCGCGCTCGGCCCGGCCCCGAGCCGGAGCGGAGCCGCGCCGGGGTCCGGGCGCCCGCGTCGCCGCCGCCCGGATCGGCAGGTACGCCTCCGGTTTGCGGAGGCGCAGCAACCGGCCGAAACGGCCGTCCTGACCGGCGTGCAGCGCCGCGATCGCCTCCGGTTCGTGACGTGCGGCGTTCGCGATCAACCCGAACATGAGCAGGGTCGTCGCGGTCGACGTACCGCCGGCGGACACCAGCGGGAGCTGCAGGCCCGTCACCGGCAACAGTCCGACGACGTAACCGATGTTGATGAACGCCTGCCCGATGATCCAGGTAGTGGCGGTCGCGGTGAGCAGCCGCAGGAACGGAT
>NZ_JADZGH010000191.1:33938-58244 GCF_015865005.1 Rhodococcus sp. CX | reverse complement strand
GCGATGCGCAGGCCCACGTACGCGAACAGACCGAACAGGCCGATGACCGCGACCCCGCCGAGGAAGCCGAGTTCCTCGCCGATGATCGCGAAGATGAAGTCGTTGTGCGCGTTGGGCAGATAGCTCCACTTGGCGCGGCTCTGTCCCAGGCCGCGGCCCCAGATACCGCCGTCCGCGAGGGAGAACTTCGCCTGCCGCGCCTGGTAGCCGATGCCCTGCGGGTCCTCGCCGGGGTTGAGGAACGCTCGCACACGCGCCGAGCGGTATCCGGCGGTGAGGGCGAGGACGACCGCCAGTGCGGTTGCGGTGCCGACGATCCCGAGGAACACGCGCAGCGGCAGGCCGGCGAACCACAGCAGGGCCAGCACGATGATCGCGAGGGAGACGGTGGTGCCGAGGTCGGGCTGTAGCACGATCAGAATGGTCACGAGCAGCGCCGCGGGGATCAGCGGGACCAGCATGTCCTTGAGCGTGCTGTGTTCGCCGCGGCGCGTCGCGAGCAGGTGCGCGCCCCACACCGCGAACGCGATCTTCGCCAGCTCGGACGGCTGGATGGAGATGCCGGCGATGACGAACCAGCCTCGCGTGCCCTGCGATTCGGTGCCGATGCCGGGGATGAGCACGAGCGCGAGCATCACGACGGTCGCAGCCAGCGCCGGGAACGACAACCTGCGCAGCATCCGCACCGGCACCTGCAGCGCGATGTAGAACACCACGAAACCGAGGATCGCGAAGATCACCTGGGAGGTGAACAGACCGTAGGCGGATCCGTCGCTGGCGACCGCCTCGACACTCGACGAGGACAGCACCATCACCAGGCCGAGCACGGTGAGCAGCACCGCGATCGTGACGACCAGGTGGAAGGACGCGAGCGGCCGGGCCATCCACTGCCCGACGCGGCCTCGCGCGGTCGCGGCGGTCTGGGTGGATGCCGGCGAACCGCCGGGCGCGGTGGTGGTCACCCCTCCGACCCGCCCCCGTGCTGTTCGGAACCCTGCTGTTCGACGCCCTGCAGCGACTCGACGGCCGCCGCGAAGCTGCGGCCGCGCTCGGCATAGTCCGCGAACATGTCCAGCGACGCCGCGGCCGGGGCCAGCAGCACCGCGTCACCCGGCGACGCCAGCGCCGCGGCCTCGCGCACCACGACCTGCATCGCGGCGGGGCCGTCGGCACCCGGCAACGGGACCCGGCGCACGGCGCCGGAAGACTCGGGGCTGGTCACCGATCCATCGTCGCGCGTGTCGACGTGGACGACGGGGACCTGCGGGGCGTGTCGCGCCAGCGCTTCGGCGATCCGGTCGGCGTCACGGCCGATCAACACCGCCGCGCGCAGCCTCGGCGCAACCTCCGCGACGAGGTCGTCGACCTGGGCACCCTTGAGCAGCCCACCGGCCACCCAGACCACACTCTCGCGCGCCAGCAGCGACGTGCGCGCCGCGTGCGGGTTGGTGGCCTTGGAATCGTCGACGTACTCGACGCCGTCGACGGTACCGACGGGCGCGGCGCGGTGCGGCCCGACCCGGTGGCGGCGCAGGCCGTCGTGGACCGCGGATTCCGGTACGTCGATCGACCGGGCGAGCGCCGCGGCGGCCAGCGCGTCGGACAGCCCGGCGGGCCCGGCGGGCGAGACGTCGGCGACGGCCGCCAACACGGCCGAATCCGCGAAGGCGCGATCCACCAGGACATCGCCGCTGATGCCGAGTTCCCCGCGCTGCGGGTAGCCGAGGGTGAATCCGACGGTGACGACGGCCTGGGACCGGTCGCGCAGGCCCCCGGCGATCGGATCGTCGAGGCCGAGCACCCCGACGGTGCCGGTGAGCACGCGGGCCTTCGCGTCGATGTATCCCTCGATGCCGCCGTGCCAGTCCAGATGGTCCTCCGCGATGTTGAGAATGACCCCTGCCTCGGGCTGCACCGACGGCGCCCAGTGCAACTGGAACGACGACAGTTCGACGGCGAGGACCTCGGCGCGCGGCTCGGTGCGCCGCAGCGCGTCGAGGATCGGCAGGCCGATGTTGCCGCAGGCCACCGACGCCAGACCGGCGGCCTCGAGGATCGCGTGCAGCATCATCGTGGTGGTGGTCTTGCCGTTGGTTCCGGTCACCACGAGCCAGCGGCGGGGCGGACCGTAGATCTCGGCGCGGTCGATCCGCCAGGACAGTTCGACGTCGCCCCAGATCGGGACCGCGGCACCGGCGGCGTGCGAGAGCAGCGGCGCGTCGGGCGCGAACCCTGGGCTCGTGACCACGAGCGCGAACCGGCGCAGCGCCTCCGGATGTGCCTCGGCCTCGGCGACGAGCTCGTCGAGACCGACGGTGTCGGCGCCGAGTTCACGGCAGCGTTCGAGGGCCTCGGCGTTGCGGTCGGTGACCGTCACCTGCGCCCCGAGGTCGGTGAGCGGGGTGACGACGGCACGTCCGGAGATCCCGGCGCCCGCGACGAGCACCCGGGTCCCGCGCAGCCATTCCAGTTCGTGCGTCACCGCGTCAGTCCCCGATCGCCGATAGATATTCGCTGTAGAACAGGGCCATGCCGACGGCCGAGGCGATGGCCGCGAGCAACCAGAACCGGATGATGACCGTGGTTTCGGCCCAGCCTCCGAGCTCGAAGTGGTGGTGGAACGGCGCCATCCGGAACACGCGCCTGCGGCTGGACCGGAACACGGCCACCTGGATGACCACCGACGCGGCCTCGGCGACGAACAGCGCACCGATGACGACCATGAGCAGCTCGGTGCGGGTGGTGACCGACAGGCCGGCGAGCATGCCTCCGAGCGCGAGCGAACCCGTGTCGCCCATGAAGATCTTGGCCGGGGCCGCGTTCCACCACAGGAACCCGATGCAGGCCGCGGCGCCGGCCGCGCACAGCAGCGCCAGATCGAGGGGGTCACGCACGTCGTAGCAGCCCTTGCCCGGTTCGGCGACACAGGAGTTGCGGTACTGCCAGAACGTGATGATGACGTAGGCGCCGAGCACCAGGCTCATCGAGCCGGCCGCGAGACCGTCGAGGCCGTCGGTCAGGTTCACCGCGTTCGACCAGGCGCTGACCAACAGGTACACGAACAGGATGAAGACGACCGAGCCCATCGATACCGTGGCGATGTCGCGGACGTAGGACAGATGCGTGCTGCCGGGGGTCAGGCCGCTGTCGTTGCGGAACTGCAGCGCGAGGATGCCGAACGCGACCGCGGCGATGAGCTGGCCGACCAGCTTGGCGGTCTTGTTCAGTCCGAGGTTGCGCTGCTTGCGGATCTTGATGAAGTCGTCGAGGAATCCGACGCCGCCGAGCGCGGTGGTCAGGCCCAGCACCAGCAGACCGGACGCGGTCGGGCCCTCCGCGTCGTATCCGAGACCGATCAGATGCGATCCCCAGTACCCTGCCCACAGGCCGGCGAGGATCGCGACGCCACCCATCGTGGGGGTGCCACGCTTGGCCTGATGGCTCTGCGGCCCCTCGACGCGGATCTCCTGGCCGAAGCCCTGCCGCGTGAACGCCTTGATCAGCACCGGCGTGAGCAGGATCGACACCGCCAGCGCGATGCCGGCAGCGAAAAGGATCTGTCTCACCGTGCAGCCTCCGTTTCCACACCAGAATCAGTGTTCCCGGTTCCGGCACCGAGAACCGCGTCCGCGACCGACCACAGGCCGACCGACTGCGACGCCTTCACCAGGACGACGTCGCCCGGTTCGAGTTCGTCTTCGAGAAGTGCGATCGCCGCGTCCGCATCCGGAACGTGGCTGGCTTCCTCGCCCCAGGATCCTTCCATCACCGCGCCCTGGAAGAGGCCGCGGACCGGGCGCGTCGCGCCGACGGCGATGATCCGAGTGACGTCGAGGCGCACCGCGAGGCGGCCGATGCGGTCGTGTTCCACGACCGAGTCGTCGCCCAGCTCCCCCATCTCGCCGAGCACCGCGAACGTCCGCCGCGGCGTGTCCCCGGCGCGTGCCATGGTCACCAGCGCCTTGAGCGCGGCCCGCATCGAATCGGGGTTGGCGTTGTAGGCGTCGTCGATGACGGTGACACCGTCGGCGCGGGTCCGCACCGCCATGCGGTGCGCCGACACGGGCGCGGCACCGCCGAGCGCGGCCGCGATCTGTTCGAGGGTCGCGCCGCATTCGAGGGCGGTCGCGGCGGCGGTCAGCGCGTTGCCGACGTGGTGCTCGCCGTGCACGGCCAGCGTGACGTCGGCGCTGCGCCGGCCGCCCTCGGCGTCGGGATCGGTGACGACGAGCGTGAACGACGCGCGCGCCGAGTCGTCGAGGTGCACGTTCTCGGCGCGCACCGTGGCCGTGGGACTGCTGCCGACGAAGACGACGCGGGCGTTCGTGCGGGAGGCCATCTTCACGACCAGGGGGTCGTCGGCGTTGAGGATCGCGACACCGCCGTCGGCGACCGACGGCAGCGACTCGACGAGCTCACCCTTGGTCTGCGCGATGACCTCCTGCGATCCGAACTCGCCGAGATGCGCGGTGCCGACGTTGAGCACGGCGCCGATGCGCGGGGGTGCCACCGCGGCCAGGGCCGCGATGTGGCCGGGGCCGCGCGCCGACATCTCGAGCACCAGGTAGCGGGTGTCGCGGGTGGCGCGCAGTGCCGTCCACGGATGGCCGAGTTCGTTGTTGAACGATCCGGGTGGGGCGACGACCTCGCCGAGTGGCGCCAGCACCGCAGCCAGCAGATCCTTGGTCGACGTCTTGCCGGCGGACCCGGTGACGCCCACGACGGTCAGGCCGGTGGCGGTCAGGTCGTCGACGACGGCCCGCGCGAGCCGGCCGAGGGCCGCGAGGACCGCCGCGCCGGAGCCGTCGGTGTCGTGTTCGAAGGCGAGCGAGTTGGTCTCGGTCCGCGGAACCGGGGGCACCACGATCGCCGGGACGCCGACCGGCCGGGCGGCCAGCACGGCGACCGCACCTGCGGCGACGGCCGCAGCAGCATGGTCGTGTCCGTCGGATCGGGCGCCGGGCAGCGCGAGGAACAGCCCACCCGGGCCGATCCGCCGCGAGTCGAACTCGACGGTGCCGGTCACCTCCGTCGACGGGTCGTCCACGTCGTGCAGGGTCCCACCGACGACCTCCGCGATGCGGGCCAGGGTCATCGGGATCATGCTGTTCCTCCATCTCGGGTGACGCCCGTGCCGTTCCGGCCGGATTCGTCGGCTGCGTGTGCCGGGCGCAGGGCCCGGAGACGCTCGAGAGCGTCCGCCAGCACCTCCCGGTCGTCGAAGGGGTACTTGACCCCGTTGATCTCCTGGCCGCGCTCGTGTCCCTTGCCGGCGACGAGCACGATGTCGCCGGGGCGGGCCCAGCGGACCGCCGTTTCGATCGCGGCGGCGCGGTCGCCGATCTCGAGGATCTCGCCGCGTTCGGCGTCCGGCACCGAACGGGCTCCGTCGAGCAACGCCGCGCGGATGGTCGCGGGATCCTCGGTGCGCGGGTTGTCGTCGGTGACGACGACGAGTTCGGCGCCGCGGGCCGCGGCGGCGCCCATGAGGGCGCGTTTGCCGCGGTCGCGGTCCCCCCCGGCACCGACGACCACCGCGATGCGTCCGCTGCTGCGGCCCCGCAGGGTGGCGACCACCGCTTCCAGCGCGGCCGGTTTGTGCGCGTAGTCGACGACGGCCAGGAAGTCCTGGCCACGGTCGACGAGTTCGACCCGGCCGGGGACCGACACCGACGCGATGCCCTCGGCGGCGGTGTCCGGGTCGACACCGGCGGCGGCGCACACCGCGGTGGCCAGGGCGGCGTTGGCGATGTTGTAGTGGCCGGGCAGCCGAACCCGTACCCGGTGCGCGGTGCCGTCGGGTCCGGTCAGGGTGAAGCACTGGGAGCCGTCGGTCTCGGCGGTCGCAGCGGTCGCGGTCCAGTCCGCGGCCGGTGCGGTCGGGGACGTGGCAACGGTGGCGACAGCGCTCGGGTCGGCGGGGCCGGGGTGGGCGGCGCGAGCGATCTCGGCCATCCGGACACCCCACTCGTCGTCGACGCACACCACGGCCCGTGCCGCGCTGTGCGGCGACCCCGCGGCGAACAGCAGGGCCTTCGCGGCGAAGTAGTCGTCGAGGTCCTTGTGGAAGTCCAGGTGGTCCTGCGACAGGTTGGTGAACGCGCCGATCGCGAATCCGACGCCGCCGACCCGGCCGAGAGCCAGGGCGTGGCTCGACACCTCCATCACGACGGTGTCGATGCCGCGTTCGAGCATCGCGGCGAACAGCGCGTGCAGTTGCGGTGCCTCGGGGGTGGTGAGCGCGCTGGGGACGCGACGGCCCGCGATGCGGGTCTCGACCGTCCCGACGAGCCCGGTGGAGCGGCCGGCGGCGACCAGCCCGGCTTCGACGAGGTACGCGGTGGTGGTCTTGCCGGAGGTGCCGGTGATGCCGATGACCTGCATCCGGCGCGAGGGGTGGCCGTAGACGGCGGCGGAGACCGCACCGAGCACCGACCGCGGGTCGTCGTGCACGAGGACGGGCGTGGGGGCGGTGACCGTCGCGGCGACGAGGTCGCGTCCCGCCGAATCGGTGAGCACCGCGACCGCGCCGCGTTCGAGTGCGGTCGCGGCGAACTGGGCGCCGTGCGCGTGGGCTCCGGGAAGCGCCGCGAACAGGTCGCCGGGTTGCACGGCCTGGGCACGCAGGTCGATGCCGGTGACGGTGTCCGCCGGATCGGCGGTGCCCCCGTAATCGTCCGGGACCACGATCGTGTGGTGGGCGCCGACCGCGTCTGCCAGCTCCCGGAGCCGAGTCGCCGGTGGATGTTCGGGTCTCAGCCCCTCCGTGGGAGGGGACGGATCCGGACTCGGGGGCACAGGCACCAGGTTCCTCTCGCTCTGCCGCAGCGGCCTGCCGGTCGCTGTTCGTCCGCGGTGACGGGACGCTTCCCGCCGTGACACGTTACCGACACCGGCACCGCCGTTCGAACAGGGTCACCGCTCAGTCGACCTGCAGGATCAGCTTGCTGCCCGGGTCGGGCGACAGCGGCACGTTCTCACGCTGCAACATCCATGCGGCGATGTTGTGGAACAACGGTGCCGCGGACTGACCACCGCTGCCGTCGGCGCTGCGCTTCGGCGCGTCGAGCATGATCCCGATCACGAACCGCGGGTCGTCGGCCGGGGCGATTCCGGCGAAGGTGATCCAGTATTCGGAGTTCGAATAGCACTTGCAGTTCTGGTCGATCTGCTGGGCGGTGCCGGTCTTGCCGCTGATCTGGTAGCCCTCGATCGCCGCGGGTGTGCCGGTGCCGCGCTGGTTGCCGGTGTCGTCCTGCACGACGGAGCGGAACATGTCCCGGACGGTGGCGGCAGTCTGCGCCCCGATGACCCGGACCGGTTCGGGTCGGGGTGTCTCGGTTCGGGTGCCGTCGGGGGCGATCGTCGCGCGGACGATGCGCGGTGCGATGCGTTCGCCGTCGTTGGCGATGGTCTGGTAGATCCCGGCCATCTGCAGCAGCGTCATCGACAGTCCCTGCCCGATCGGCAGGTTCGCGAAGGTACCGCCGGACCACTGTTCCCGGCTGGGGACCAGGCCGTCGGACTCGCCCGGCAATCCGACATCGGTGCGGTGACCGAGCCCGAACAGCTCGAGCATCTGTGCGAAACGGTCCTCCCCCACCCGCTGGGCGAGCATCAGCGTGCCCACGTTCGAGGACTTCCCGAAGACACCGGTGGTCGTGTACGGCACGACCCCGTGGTCCCACGCGTCCTTGACGCTGACGCCGGCCATCGTGATCGAGCCGGGTACCTGCAGCACCTCGTCGGGCGTGGTCGCCCCGTCCTCGATGGCGGCCGCGGCGGTGATGATCTTGTTGACCGAGCCGGGTTCGAACGGCGAGCTCACCGCGAGGTTGCCGAGCTGCGCGTCGGGCTGCTTGTCGATGCCGACGGCCGGATTGAACGTGCCGTCGTTGGCCATCGCGAGCACTTCGCCGGTCTGCGTGTCCAGGACGACCGCGGACGCGTTCTTCGCCTCCGACAGTTCCTTCGCACGCTGCACCTGCTGCTGGACGTAGTACTGGATGTCGGCGTCGATGGTCAGTTCGACCGCCGACCCGTCGACGGCGGCCTGACGGTCGCGCCAGCTGCCGGGGATCACGGCTCCGTCGGATCCCCGGTCGTAGGTCGACGAACCGTCGGTGCCGGCCAGGACCGAATCCATCGACGATTCGAGGCCGAGCAGGCCGTGACCGTCCCAGCCGGTCGCACCGACGATGTTCGCGCCGAGGGACCCACCCGGATACAGGCGGATGTCCTGGCGTTCGAGGCCGACCTTGTCGTACTCGTCGACGATCGCCGCGGCCACCCCGGGATCGACGCCGCGCGCGAGGTAGACGAATGTTTCGTCGCTCTCGAGCTTTGCCAGCACATCCTTCTCGGGTGCGGCGTCGCCCAGGGCTTCGTGCACCGTCTTCGCGACGCCCTTCAGGTATTCGCCGGTTTCCGGTTTCGACGGGTCCTTCGCGTGTGCTTCGTCGAGTTCGGCGCGCACGCGCTGCGGCTGGAAGGTGAGTGCCTTCGCTTCCATCGTGTAGGCCAGCGGGGCCCCGTTGCGATCGGCGATGGTCCCCCGGGTGGCGGGTTCGACCAGACGCGTCGTGCGCTGGTTCGCCGCTTCCGCGGTGAGACTCGGGGCCTGCACGACCTGAACCCACAGCAGCATCGCGGCGGTGAGCCCGAGGGCGCCGAACATGGCGGCGCGCCCGATCCTGTTCCGGAATCCGAATTCGGTCGTGTACGTCGTGGCCGCAGTCCGGCGAGACCCCGCACGTCCGGCCTGGGCCGGGCGGCGGGGTGCGGGTGTGCGGCTGCTCGAGGGCCTGCGAGGTTGAGCGCCTCGGCTCACCGGCGCCCGTCCTCGGACTGCGTCGTCGGGTTCACGGGCATCAATTGTTCCGCCTGCGGCGGCGCGACGGCCGCATTACCGGTCTCCGGCGTGGCGGCGGGCTCCGTCGGCGCAGGTGCGGCTGCCGGTGCAGGTGCGGGTGCCACCGCGGGCGCGGGGGCTTCCGCCCGTGCCGGGGCCGGCACCGGGGCCGGGTTCTCCGATCGGTCACCACCCAGCGACAGCGGCCGCGGATTCTCGGTTCCCGCACTGCCGGCCAGCGGCGCGGGCCCGGTGCGGTCGGCCGCGGTCGGGGCGTTCAACGGCGCCGCCGGTGCGCCGTTCGCCGCGGTCGGCGTCCCCACGACCCGGACCGAGCCGTCTTCACCGACGACCAGGCGCGCGACCTCCCCGGTCGGAATCATGCCGAGTTCGGCGGCCTTCACCGCGAGCACGGGCGCCGAGTTCCCGGCTTCCACGTCGCGCTGCAGAACCGCGCGTTCCTGCCGCAGGGTCTCGTTGTGCGCCCGGGCGGCGCTGAGCTGGTAGGAGTCTTCCGCCGCGCGGGTCGTCAGCAGCAGCGTGACGGCCATGCCGACGCCGAGCAGCGCGAGGATCGTTGCGACGAACGGGATCCGGGTCGCCACCGTGGGCTGCTGCGTCGCCGTGGTCGCGCCCCGCGACTCGCCGGTCACACCGAGGTGGGCGGCGCGCTGGTTCCGCCGCTGGTACGCGCGCTGCGCCGCCGTGGATCGCGCCGAACGACGGAGCGGGGATGCCACCTGAACGGTCATCGGTTACCTCCTGGCGATTCGTTCTGCGGCACGCAGGCGTACGGGCGCCGAGCGTGGATTGCGCTCCACCTCCTGTGGGGAGGCCTTCTCCGCACCCCGGGTGAGGATTCTCAGTTCCGGTCCCATCCCGGGCAGTTCCACGGGCAGCCCCTCGGGGCTCCGGGACTTCGAGCGCGGAGCGAGCTCCGCCTTGACCACCCGATCCTCGAGGGACTGGTACGACATGAACACCACGCGCCCGCCGACGGCGAGCGCGTCGAGAGCCGCCGGCACAGCGGCCCGGAGCGAGTCGAGTTCGGCGTTGACCTCCACCCGCAGCGCCTGGAACGTGCGTTTGGCGGGATGACCGCCGGTGCGGCGCGACGCGGCCGGGATCGTCCGATAGAGCAGTTCGACGAGCTGCCCGCTGGTCCGGAACGGCGTCTTCTCGCGCGTCCGCACGATCTCGGAGGCGATCTTCCCCGCGAACCGCTCCTCCCCGTAGGTGCTGAGGATGCGGGCGAGGTCGCCGTGGCTGTACGTGTTGAGCACGTCGGCGGCGGTGATGCCGACGGTCGGGTCCATCCGCATGTCGAGCGGCGCGTCCTGCGAGTACGCGAAGCCCCGGCCGGCCTCGTCCAGCTGCATCGAGGACACCCCGAGATCGAACAGGATCGCGTGGACCGACCCGATCCGATCGAGTCCGCACTCTTCGAGCGCGTCGGCGATCCCGTCGTAGCGGGTATGGACGAAATCGGTCCGGTCCGCGAACGGCGCGAGGCGCGCCTTCGCGATGGCCAAGGCGTCCGGATCGCGGTCGAGACCGATCAGACGCAATCCCGGGTAGGTACGCAGGAAGTGCTCCGAGTGCCCGCCGAGACCGAGGGTCGCGTCGACGTACACGGCACCCTCACCACCGGGGCCCATCGCCTCGATCGCCGGACCGAGCAGCTCGTCGGCGCGTTCGAGCAGCACGGGAACATGCGCGAAACCTTCGGCGGGGACGTCACCGGCTGCACCGGATTTCGCGTCGTCCTCGCCGTCCACCATGTTTCCTGCGCTTCCTGTTCGGTCGATTCGGGAAACGAATCGAGACGTGGGGTTCGATCGGTGGACGGTCGTCGGCGTGCCGATACGCGGGCGGCGAATGCATCGAGGTCTCTGTCCGATTCGGGGACCTGGCGCTGGGGAAGTGCGTCAGGGCTCCGTTGCCGAACCTGGCGCTGGGGAAGTGCGTCAGGGTCGGCCTCGGGCAGAGGCCTCGCGGCACTCGCCGCGCGACCGAAGCAGCGGTTTACAGGATGTCTTGCAGCGCCTCGTCCCTCGCCTCCGAAAACTCTTCTTCGTGTTCGGCGAGGTAGGTCTCCCACGCCGTCGCGTCCCAGATCTCGAGGTGCTTGATCGCCCCGATCACGACGCAGTCCTTGGTGAGCCCGGCGTACTTGCGGTGTGCCGCGGAGAGCGTGATCCGGCCCTGCGCGTCGGGTCGCTGTTCGTCGGTGCCGGACGCGAGGCTGCGCAGGAATGCGCGCGCCTGCGGATTGCTGCGCGACGCGGCAGCGGCCCGCTCCGCGAGCGCCGCGAACTCGTCGCGCGGAAACACGGTCAGGCTGTGGTCTTGCCCTTTGGTGATCATCAGCCCTCCCGCCAGTTCGTCTCGATACTTCGCCGGCAACGTGAGCCGACCCTTGTCATCCAACTTCGGGGTATGGGTGCCGAGAAACACTCGCCACCCCCCGCCCTAGTCGGCCGGACCATTCGTCTCCGGCGGGGCAACCCGAGCCGCTCCGCCGCGACCCACAGTACCCCACTTTGCCCCACGTTCAACCAATTACGGGCCCGAATCGCCGGGCGTTTCACCCGAAATCGCTGCTCAACGGAGGTGGGGTGGAGTGGGGCGTTTTCGGGTCGGCGGGTCTCCGCGGCAGCCACCGGCCGTGCGCGTCCCGGGCCGGCTCCGATCGACACCGGAAAACCCCAGGTCGATGCGGCCGCTCCGGACCGACTCGGAGGCGTCCCGCAGCTCGGTGGGGCGATGTGGGAGGAGTCGGGTGGGGGTGAATCCGAGGGGTAAATACGGGGCGATGCGCGCATCGCGCCCGGCACGCACGTGACGCACGTCGCGGCATCCCCGAGACGACGAACGGCGCGACCCCTTTACGTGGGGTCGCGCCGTTTCGCGGACTGCCTTCTACTCGTGGGCGAACTCGCGGCTATTCCTGTTCGAAACGCCGCCGGAAGCGTTCCTCCATCCGATGGGTGAACCCACCGGTGGATTTGCGGTTCCCTCGGGCCCGGGTTCCCTGCCCGGAACCGGATCCGCCCCCGCGAGGAGCATCACCGAGCGGCTTTCCGCGCCGACCTCCGACGAGGAGCAGAACGCCCGCGCCGAACATCACAAGAAAGCCGAGCAGGCTGATGATCGGGAACCCGCCCGGCTTCACCGGCAGGGCGACACCCGCGATCAACAACGCCAGACCCACTACGAACAGCGCACCGGCCTGCAGCCGTCGACGGCTGCCTGCCATGCCCAACCGACTGCCTCGGACGGTCGAGGCGAACTTGGGATCCTCAGCATAGAGCGCGCTCTCGATCTGATCGAGCATGCGCTGCTCGTGCTCGGAGAGTGGCACGGTACCTCCCCCGGCACTAAAACGGTGGCCGCCGATTCCTCCGGTGGAAACGACGGGGGGCCGACTTTGACGGCCGCCTGATTCTCATAATACGAGTACATCATGCGCTGGACCACCAACTCCGACACGGAGTCCCGCACGGGCTTCCGAACGTCCCCGCGGCCCGGCGCCGAAGGTCCCGCGCTCACTCGGGAACGGTCACACGATCGGAGAGACAATCCTCCACCTCGTGGAGAAACGACCCGACCTCGCCGTAGAACCTGTCGGCCTCGTCGGCCGGCAGCGTCCGTGTGATGCCGGACTCGATCGCAGCCCGGGTCTCGGAGCGGTCGGCGAAGAAGTCCGCCCAGCGCGCGAATCCCGGATCCGCCTTCGCCATGAGCACCCACGCGTTTCGGGTCCGGGCGCGCCGGACCACCTGACCGGCGCGAACCTCGGCGACCGCGAGCACGGCCCCCGCTCCCCGCAGCGCGGCGAGGTAGGCGAGTTGGAAGCGTTCCGCGGCGTCGCGGGTCCCGGCGGCCTCGGACAGCAACTCGTCGGCCCGGCGCAGCATCGTCGCCGCCCGCGAGGACACCGGACGCGTTACGCAGCCTCGACGTCCGAACCCTGCTCCCCCGTCGGCAACCTGTGGCACGACCATCACTCACCTCCCCGTGACTCGGGTGGGTGATCCGGGGATGTTCGCTTCCCTCGAACATCACCGGATCACCGTTGTCGAACATGCGTTCGACGTATTCAATATAGCTGGACCCACCGACATATCGTCAAGGGAAGGCGGACTCCTCCCCGCATGAGCACGGACCCGATCCCGCACGACGCGGCGCCGATTCTTCTCGACCTGTCCCCCGCGGAATTCCGCGCGCGCCTGCCCCAGATGCTGCCCATCTACGTCGCGGCCATGAAATATCCCCGCGGAACCGAGTACCACCGCGCCCCGATGTGGTCCGAACACGCCGGCCGTCCCGGGTGGCGTGCCGTGGCCGCCGCCCTCCCGCACGACCCGTCGACCCTCGTCGCGATCGCGTACGGCTACCGCGGCGCTCCGCAGCAGTGGTGGAACCAGCAGGTCCGCACCGGGATGCGGCACGCGGGATATTCCGTCGAACAGATCGACGCCACACTCGGCGACTACTTCGAACTGACCGAACTGCACGTTCATCCCGATGCGCAGGGACACCGCATCGGCGAAGCCCTCCTGCTGCGACTGCTCGACGACCGGCCGGAGCGCGCGGTGCTCCTGTCCACCCCCGAGGTACCGGACGAGGACAACCGCGCGTGGCGGCTGTACCGCCGCCTCGGCTTCCGCGACGTGGTGCGCGGGTTCGTCTTCACCGGTGATGCGCGACCGTTCGCGGTGCTCGGGCGCGAGCTCCCCCTCACGATCGAGACCCGGCCGCCGCTCGAGACCGGACCGCGGCGATAGCCTGAGCCCGTGATCGACGCAGTCGTGGTGGGTTCCGGGCACAACGCCCTCGTCTCCGCGTGCTATCTCGCACGCGCCGGCCGGTCGGTGGAGGTGCTCGAACGCGACACCGTGCTCGGGGGCGCCGTCTCCACCGTCGAACGGTTCCCGGGCCACGCCGTCGACCGCGGTTCGTCCGCGCACATCATGATCCGGCACACCGGCATCCTCGAGGAACTGGAGCTCGACGGTTTCGGGTTGCGCTACCTCGACTGCGACCCGTGGGCGTTCGCGCCCGCGCCACCGGGCAGCGACCGTCCGGGCATCGTCTTCCATCGCGACCTCGACCGCACCTGCCGATCGATCGAAACCGCATGCGGCCCACGCGAAGCCGACGCCTATCGGCGTTTCGTCGACGTGTGGGGTCCCCGCAGTGCCGCCGTGATGCGCTCGTTCTCCGCGCCGCCCACCGGACGGCACCTCCTCTCGTCGTTCTGGGGTCTGGACACCGGCAGCGGCGGCAGCGACCTGTCGCGGCAGTTCCTGGCCTCCGGCGACGCGCTGCTCGACGAGTACTTCGACGACGAGCCGCTGAAGGCCGCGCTCGCGTGGTTCGGCGCGCAGTCGGGGCCCCCGATGTCCGAACCGGGAACCGCGCCCATGGTCGGGTTCGCGGCCCTGATGCACACGCTGCCCCCGGGCCGGGCGGTCGGCGGCAGTGGTGCCCTCACCCGCGCTCTCGCTGCCCGGCTCGCCGCGGACGGCGGCACCGTCACCCTCGGCGACGGCGTCACCGAACTGCGCCGCTCGGGCGGCGGGTGGGTGGTCCGGACCGAATCGGGCCGCACCGTCACCGCGCGCACGGTGGTCGCCGGATGCCACATCCTGACCACGCTGGACCTGCTCGAACGCGGCGGCTACGACCGCGCGCGGCTGACCGACTGGCGTCGCCGCATCCGCGTCGGGCCGGGCATCGGGATGGTGCTGCGCCTGGCCACCGACGCGCTTCCCGCGTACGCCGGGGCCGAGTCCGCCGCCGACACCACGCGCGGACTGCAACTGCTGGTCGAGGACCGGGCCCACCTGCGGCTTGCGCACGGTGCCGCGCTCGCCGGCGAACTGCCGCCGCGCCCGGCGGTCCTCGGGATGAGTTTCACCGCATTGGATCCGTCCATCGCACCGGCGGGTGAGCACCAGGTGACGTTGTGGGCCCAGTGGCATCCGCACCGGCTGTCCGGCGGTCGCCGCTGGACCGACCTCGCCGAAACCGAGGCCGACCGGATCGTCGCCGAGATGGAGTCGCGTGCCCCCGGGTTCACCGCGTCGATCCAGCACCGGCACATCCAGACCCCCGAGAACATCGAGCAGGAACTGGGCATGATCGGCGGCAACGTCATGCATGTGGAAATGTCCCTGGACCAGATGTTCATGTGGCGGCCGCTGCCGGAACTCTCCCGGCATCGGGTGCCCGACGCGCCCGGGCTGTATCTGACCGGTGCGTCGACACATCCCGGCGGCGGCGTGTCGGGCGCGAGCGGACGCAGCGCCGCCCGGGCCGCGCTGACCGACACCGCCGGCGGACCCGCGCGCCGCCTCGTCCGCCGGCTGACGAGCGGATGATCGAGCGCCCCACCGCGGCGGTGGCACTCGCGGTCGCCGCCGTGGCCGCTCAGATCGCGTATCCGCTCACGCACGGATCCGCTCGGGACGTCGTCACCGTTCTCGTGGTGGCACTGCTGGCCGCGGCCTGTACGGCACACGCCACGTCGCACCGGGGCGGCGCGTGGGCGGCCGGGCTGTTCGCGATCTCGGCCGGGCTCGGATTCGCGTCCGAGGTCGTCGGTACCGCCACCGGATACCCGTACGGGTGCTACGCCTACGCCACCGACCGGCTCGGTCCCGCGCTGTTCGACGTCCCGCTCGTGGTACCGCTGGCATGGACCGCCGGCTTGTACCCCGTGTGGTGCGTGGCGACGCGGCTGACCCGCCGGCCCGCCCCGCGGATCGCCGCGGCGACGGTCGGCATGGTCGGATGGGACCTGTACCTGGATCCGCAGATGGTCGCGGACGGGCAGTGGACGTGGTGTCACGGACCGGGGCTCCCCGGGCTCGCCCACATCCCGCTCACCAACTACGCCGGCTGGGTGGTCGTCGCGGCCGTCATGGCCACCGCACTCACCGCGCTCGACCGGGTGACCCGGCAGCCCACGGGCGGCGCGACACGATGGCCCCGGACGACCCGGAGCGACGCGGTGCCGGTCGCCCTGTTCCTGTGGACGTGGCTCGGGTCGGCACTCGCCCACACCGTCTTCCTCGACGCACCGGAGCTGCGCTGGTCGGCGATGTACGGATTCGTCGTGATGGGGCTGCTCGGCGTCCCGCTGCTGGTGTCGCTGGTCCACGCTCGCCGAGCGCACCCGAACCTGCGGCGACTCGCCGGAACACCCCCGGACCTCTGACACCCCCGCAGGATGCTGGCACGATATCCGCTGTGCAGCCGTCCCTCATCCCTGCTCCCCGTCGCCGCCCGATCCGGCAGGCGGTCCTCCTTCTCCTGTTGCTTCCGCTGCTCGCGGGCTGCCTGCGTGCCCAGGTGACGATGGGTGTCTCGGCCGACGACCGGGTGTCCGGTCAGATCGTCGCCGCGACGATCCCGGTCGACGACAACGACAAGGGACCGCAGCTCGTCGTCCCGGAATCGCTGGCCGGACGCGTCCGGGTACAGGAGTACAAGCAGGACGGCTACGTCGGCAGCCAGGTGTTCTTCAGCGACCTGTCGTTCGGCGACGTGCAGCAACTGGGCGCGATGACCGACCAGAGCGCGGGCTCGTTCCAGATCTCGTTGCAGCGGGCCGGTGATCTCGTGTCCCTCACCGGCAAGGTCGACCTCGAATCGGTGCCCGCGCAGGGCACGGACGTGCAGTTCACGATCGCGTTCCCGGCCCGGATCGCCACCACCAACGGCACCCGCGAGTCCGACTCGGTCGTCACGTGGAAGCTGCCCGCCGGGGACGTGACGAACCTGCGCGCCGAGGTCCGCTACTCCGATCCCAACACCCGCGGCTTCGCCGGGTGGGCCGGTATCGTCGCCGGGGTCACGCTCGGGGTGGCACTGATCATCGGTGGCCTGGCCTGGCTCAATCGCAACCCGGCACCCGTCCGCACGTCGGCGACCGGGCCGGATCCCGACTCCGGCTCCGGCCCGGCCCCGGACTCCGACAATTCGTAGCGTGATCACCGCGGTCACCCGCGCCGGCGCGGCGGTAGCACTGTTCGGCGCGGTCACCGCCGTCGCCAACCGGCTCACGCTCCCACGGCTCGAACCCGGCACCGCCACCACCGAACCGGTCACGGTGCTGGTCCCCGCCCGCGACGAAGCGCACCGGGTGCCGGATCTCGTCGCGGACCTGCGTGCCCAGCACGGCGTACCGGGGATGCGGGTGATCGTTCTCGACGACGACTCGTCCGACGGCACCGCCGACGCCGCGCGCCGGGCCGCCGCCGGGGACGACCGCATCGAGGTGGTACGCAGCACGGAGCAGCCACCGGTGGGCTGGACGGGTAAAGCTGCCGCGTGCGCGCACGCCTACCGGGTCGCGGCACCGGCCGCGGACACCGGCGTGATCGTGTTCGTCGACGCGGACGTGCGTCTGGCACCGCAGGCGCTGGCCGCGGCGGTGACGTCCCTGCGGCGGATGGGCGCCGACCTGCTCTCGCCCTGGCCGTTCCAGGTGGCCGGATCACCGGCGGAGCACCTGCTGCAGCCGCTGTTGTGCTGGTCCTGGTTCTCGTCGCTGCCGGTCGCGGTGGCCGATCGTACGACCCGGCCGTCGATGGCGGTGGCGTGCGGGCAGTTCCTCGTCTTCGACGCCCGCGCGTACGCCGCGATCGGCGGTCACGCCGCGGTCGCGTCCAGTCCCACGGAGGACCTCGATCTCGCCCGCTCCCTGCGTGCCGCGGGCCGTCGCACGGTGGTCGCGGCGGCCGGGCCGCTCGCGTCGTGCCGGATGTATCTCGATCGCCGGCAGCTCACCGCCGGATACACCCGCTGGCTGTGGTCGGCGTTCGGATCCACCGCCGGTGCGGTCGCGGTCCTCGCCGGGTACACGCTGGCCTACGTGCTACCCCCGGTCGCCGCGGTCGCCGGGCACGGTTCCGTCCGGCGCTGGGGTCTGGCCGGCACTGCCGCGGCGCTCGTCTCGCGCACGCTGGCCCGGTCCGCCGAGCGAGGGAGCGCCCCGACCGGATCGGATGCGGTGGCGGCGCTCGGGCATCCCGCCGCGATCACCGGGTTCGGTGCTCTGACGGTCGCCTCGTTGCGCGCCCGGCGCGAGGGCCGGACCGGCTGGAAGAACCGGCCCCTGCCCTGAGCGTTCGTCAGGCGGGCTGGACCACCGGAGTGGGGACCTCGATCCCGAGCCGCGCCAGCACCTCGCGGGTCGCACGCGCGAAGTTCAGCGTGATGAAGTGCAATCCGGGTGCGCCCTCGGCGATGAGCCGCTCACACATCTCGGTCGCGACCTCGATACCGACCTCGCGCACCGCGGCACGGTTCTCCTCGGGGCCGTCGCCTGCGGCCCGCACGAGCCGTTCCTCGAGTGCCGCGGGGAGCCGGGAGCCCGACAGTTCGAGACTGCGCCGCGCCGACCGCAGCGACGTGATCGGCATGATCTCGGGAATGATCGGCTTGAGCGCCTGCTCCGCGTCGCACGCCGCGACCCGGTCCCGCAGCCGCAGGTAGTGCTCGACGTCGAAGAACATCTGCGTGATCGAGTACTCGGCGCCGGCCCGCAACTTCTGCACCAGGTACCGGGTGTCGTGGTCGAGATCCGGGGAGCGGTAGTGCCCCTCGGGGAAGGACGCCACACCGACGTGGAAGTCGCCGAGTTCCCGCACGAGCCGGACCAGTTCCTCGGCGTGCTCGACGCCCTGCGGGTGCTTGGTCCATTCGCCCAGCGGATCGCCGGGCGGGTCGCCGCGCAGGGCCAGGATGTTGCTGATTCCGCGGTCCGCATAGGCCCCGACCATCGCGCGCAACTCGTCGATGCTGTGCCCGACCGCGGTCAGGTGCGCGACCGGCAGCAGGGTCGTCTCCTCGGCGAGCTGGCCGGTCACACGGACCGTGCGGTCCCGGGTCGAACCCCCGGCGCCGTAGGTCATGGACACGAACGCCGGGCCGAGCCGTTCGAACTCCCGGACGGCACGCCAGAGCCGCGCCTCCGCGTCGGCGTCACGGGGCGGAGAGAACTCGACGGAGAAGGGAATCCGGCGGTGGGACGGTACCCGCAGCCGGTCCACGATCGACGGTGTGCGGGAGGTCCCGCCGCCCTGGCCCCCGCTGACGGAATCGCATGTCACCCGACAAGCATAGGTGGCCGGAGGGGGGTGGGTTCCTCGTGCCCCCGATAGGGTGGTCTTCGGCGCCGCGACGTCCCCACCGACCCGGTGCATGCCCCACCCGGCGTCGGCGCCCGCCCATTCGACCAGGAGGAATCCCCTGTCCACCGGATCTGCTCACGTTCCGCCCTCGCTGCTGCCCGAACTCGTCGAGGGCGCCCTGCGGGACTTCTTCGTCTCACGCGCCGAGATCGTCGCCGCGGTCGGCGGGGGTTACCCCGAAGCGGTCACGGCTCTCGAGTCGTTCGTCCTGCGCGGCGGCAAGCGGATGCGGCCCGTATTCGCCTGGACCGGCTGGATCGGCGCCGGCGGCGACCCGTCCGGACCGGACGCCGGAGCGGTGCTGCGCGCGTGCTCGGCGCTGGAACTGGTGCAGGCCGGTGCGCTCGTGCACGACGACATCATCGATGCCTCCACGACCCGCCGCGGTTATCCCACGGTGCACGTCGAGTACGCGGAACACCACCGCGCCGCGCAGTGGCTCGGTGTCCCCGAGCGGTTCGGTGAAGCCGCGGCGATCCTGCTCGGCGACCTGGCGCTCGTGTGGGCCGACGACATGCTGCGCGAGGCCGGGCTGGACGCTGCGACGGCGGCGCGGGTCACGCCGGTGTGGTCGGCGATGCGCACCGAGGTCCTGGGCGGCCAGTTCCTGGACATCGCCGGGGAGTCGGCCGGCGACGAATCGGTCGAGGCGGCGATGCGGGTGAACCGGTTCAAGACCGCGGCGTACACGATCGAGCGCCCCCTGCATCTGGGTGCGGTCCTGGCCGGGGCGGACGACGCGCTGGTGGACGCGTACCGCCGATTCGGAACGGACGTGGGCATCGCGTTCCAGTTGCGCGACGACCTGCTCGGGGTGTTCGGCGACCCGGAGGTCACCGGCAAGCCGTCCGGGGACGACCTGCGCGCCGGGAAGCGGACCGTGCTGTTCGCGCTCGCTCTCGCCGCCGCCGACGCGACCGACCCGGCCGCCGCGCAGCTGCTGCGCGACGGGATCGGCACGGATCTGAGCGACGAGCAGGTCGAACGGATGCGGGCGGTGATGACCGAGCTCGGAGCCGTCGACCAGGTCGAACGTCGGATCGCCGCGCTCACCGAGGACGCGTTCGCCGCGCTCGACGCGTCCGACGCCACCGACCAGGGCAAGACCATGCTGCGTGACTGGGCCCTGGCCGCGACGCGGCGCACAGCGTGATGAGCCCGCTGCGCACCGTCGCCGGAGCGGATCGCGTCGTCGTGGTCGGCGCCGGGCTCGCGGGCCTGGCCGCGGCGCTGCACCTGCGCGGGGACGGCCGCGAGGTCACCGTCCTCGAACGCGAGAGGTCGGTGGGCGGCCGGGTCGGCACCCACGTCGGGCCCGGCTACGAGATCGACAACGGCGCCACGGTCCTGACGATGCCGGACCTGATCGCCGACGCACTCGCCGCGGTCGGCGCGGATTTCACGACGGTGGATCCACCGCTGCGCATCCATCCGATGACGCCCGCCTATCACGCCCGGTTCGCCGACGGCAGCAGCATCGACGTGCACTCGGATCCGGATCGGATGGCCGCCGAGGTCACCCGCGTGTGCGGCCCGGACGAGGCGCGCCGCTACCTGCGGCTTCGGCGCTGGCTCGCGGACATCTTCGACGCCGAGTTCGCCCACTTCATGGACGCGAACTTCGACTCCCCCCTCGACCTGGTCGGCTCCCCGGCCTCGGCGCGGGACCTGCTGCGGCTCGTCCGGCTCGGCGGTTTCGGCCGGCTCGGCGCCCAGGTGAACCGGAAGGTCACCGACCCGCGGTTGCGGCGCATCTTCACGTTCCAGGCGCTGTACGCGGGGGTGGCGCCGGCCAAGGCGCTGGCGGTGTACGCGGCGATCGCCCACATGGACACCTCCCTGGGGGTGTTCTCCGTCGAGGGCGGCATGCGGTCGGTGGCGCGCGGTATGGCCGACGCCCTGGTGGCGGCCGGCGGCACGCTCCGGCTCGGCACCGAGGTCGGCGACCTCGAGTTCGACGGCCGCCGGGTGGTCGCGGTGCGCACCACCGGCGGCGACCGGTACCCGTGCGATGCGGTCGTGCTGACACCGGACCTGCCGGTGGTGGACGCACTGCTGCCGCAGCCGCGGCGACGGCGCACGGTGGCGTCCCCGTCCGCGGTGGTGCTGCACGGCAGCATCCCGACCGCCGTCAGCGCGGAGTGGGCGGCCCGTCACCATCACACCATCGAGTTCGGTACGGCCTGGGAGAGCACGTTCGCCGAGATCACCGCGCGCCGGGGCCGCGGCCGGCTGATGCGCGATCCGTCGCTGCTGATCACCCGGCCCGCGCTGAGCGACCCCGGACTGCGGTTCGTCCGCGACGGCGTCGAGCACGAACCGCTGTCGGTGCTGGCGCCGTGCCCGAACCTGGACAGCGCGCCCTACGACTGGCACGCGCTCGCCGGGCCGTATGCGGCCGAACTGTGTGCGGAACTCGAACGGCGCGGGTTCGACGGGATCACCGACGGGTTCCGGATCGACCACGTCGACACGCCGCAGACGTGGCTCGAGCGGGGCATGCTGGCGGGCAGCCCGTTCGGCGGCGCGCATCTGTTCCGGCAGACCGGCCCGTTCCGGCGGCGCAACCTCGATCCGCGCTATCCGAACGTGGTGCTGGCCGGGTCCGGCACGGTGCCCGGGGTAGGGGTTCCGACGGTCCTGCTCTCGGGTCGGCTCGCCGCCGAACGGCTCGGGGTCCGGCGCCGGTCGACCGCGCCTTCCCCCACGGTGGGCGGCGCGGTTCCGGGACTCAACTAAACTGTCTGTTCGTCGTAGATCATCTGCACGGTGTCACGTGTGCACATCTGCACCGTGTCATTGCGTGCATCAGGGGGAGGTAACCGTAACCATGTCGTCCCCTGCTGCCTCCGACGCCGCACCGGACGCCTCACCGACCGCGGACGGGAAGCCGCGGCAGCCCGGCCGAGGCATCGGCCCGTTCCTGCGCAGCCCCGCCGGGAACGCCGCGCTGCTCGGGGCGGTCGGCGCGGCGCTGCTGGCGTTCGGCAGTTTCGGTGCCGGGAGCGTCCGACGGCAGGATCCGCTGCTCGAGGAGATGTTCCTGTCGTGGCTGCGGTTCGGTCACGGGCTGTTGCTGTCGACGATCCTGGTGTGGACGGGCGTTCTGCTGATGATCGCGGCGTGGGTGCGGCTCGGCCGCAGTGCCCGCGCCGGTCTGGTGAGCCTGCGCGACACCTGGAAGGTGCTGTCCGTGTGGGTGGTGCCGTTGCTGATCGCGACGCCGCTGTTCAGCCGCGACGCGTACTCCTATCTCGCCCAGGGCGCGATGCTGCGGGACGGGTTCGATCCGTATGTCGACGGTCCGGTGGTCAATCCCGGCATCCTGCTCGACAACGTCAGCAACGTGTGGAAGACCACGACGACACCGTACGGACCCGTGCACCTGCTGCTCGGCGCCGGAATCACGTCGCTGACCGGGGACAATGTGGTGCTGGGGACGTGGCTGTGGCGGCTGACGATGCTGCCGGGCCTGGTCCTGATGGCGTGGGCGGTGCCGAAACTGGCCCGCAGGATGGGCGGCGATCCGACCATCGCGCTGTGGCTGGCCGTGCTCAATCCGCTCGTGCTGATCCACCTCGTCGGCGGTGTCCACAACGAACTTCTCATGGTCGGCCTCATGATGGCCGGCATCGTGCTCGTGCTCGAGCGCCGCCACGTCGGCGGGATCGCGCTCGTGTCGCTCGGCGCGGCGATCAAGGCCACCGCCGGCCTGGCCCTGCCGTTCCTGGTCTGGGTGTGGATGGTGCACGAACGGGACCGGGCCCGTGAGGAGGGGCGTGATCCGGCCGCGCCGGTCCGGTTGTTCGTCAAGACCGCGGGTATCGGCGTCGTCGTTTTCGCCGCCGTGTTCGGTGCCGCGTCCGCGCTGGCCGGTGTCGGCATCGGATGGCTCACGGCGCTGTCCGGATCGTCGAAGATCATCAACTGGCTGTCGCTGCCGACGATGATGGCGCACGTCGTCACGTGGTTCACGCCGTGGCGGCTCGGCCCGGTGCTCGACGTGACCCGCATGATCTGCATGGTGGCGCTCCTGGTGATCCTCGTGTGGGCGTGGTGGCGGTTCCGGCGGACCGAACGCGACGCCGTCCTCGGCATCGTGGTCGTGCTGACTGCGGTGACCGTCCTCTCCCCCGCCGCGCTGCCCTGGTACTACTCGTGGCCGCTCGCCGTCGCCGCGGCGTTCGCGATGTCGACGCGGACGTTGATGGTGCTCGTGGGCCTGTCCACCTGGTTGATGGTGATCTTCAACCCGGACGGCTCGATCGGCATGTACAACGCGGCACACGTGGCCGTCGCGATCTTCGTGTCGGTGGTCGCGGCGCTGTCGCTGCGCACCGTCGATCCGCTGCACCTGCGTTCCCGGCGCCCGGCGCCCGCACCGACGGCCGATCGGGTTCCGGCGGCATCCGCGGAGCCCTCCACCGGTGACTGACGACCTGGGCGCGGCGTTCCGGTACTGCGAGCGGCTGACCGCCGCGCACGGCCGCACCTACCACCTGGCGGCACGACTGCTGCCCCCGGACCGTCGCGCGGGTGTGCACGCCCTCTACGGGTTCGCCCGCACCGTCGACGACATCGTCGACGTGACCTCCGTCGACGATCCCGCCACTGCGTCCCGGCAGGTCGACGCGGTGCACGCGCGTCTGCACGCCGCGCTCGCCGGTGATCCCTGCCCGGCCGACGACATCGGCCTCGTGGTCCGGGCCACGGCCGACACCATTCACCGCTACGAGATCCCCGTCGACTATTTCGAGGCGTTCGTGCGGTCGATGCGGATGGACATCCCGGCGACCGCCCAGTTCCGCGACCGGTACCGCGACATGGCGGAGCTGCAGGAGTACATGTACGGGTCGGCGGTGGTGATCGGCCTGCAGCTGCTACCGGTGTTCGGTGTCGAGGACCCCGACCGGGCGGGCCCGTACGCGGCCGCGCTGGGCACCGCGTTCCAGCTGACCAACTTCGTGCGGGACGTCGGTGAGGACCTGGCGCGCGGGCGGATCTACCTCCCTGCCGACGGCTGGGCCGCGTTCGGGGTGGACGACGAACTGCTCGCCGAATGCCGGCGCACCGGCACACCCGATCCGCGGGTACGCCGGGCGCTGGCACATTTCGTGGCGCTCGCGCGTGCCGAATATCGGCGCGCCGAGCCGGGACTGGCCCTGCTCCCGGACCGTGTCCGGCCGGGCATCCGGGCGGCGTTCGTTTTGTACGGCCGGATCCTCGACCAGGTCGAGGACCACGGGT
>NZ_JADZGH010000191.1:28166-33865 GCF_015865005.1 Rhodococcus sp. CX | reverse complement strand
GTGGTGCCGCGCCGGCAGCGGGTGGCGGTGCTGCTCACGCAGCTCACCACCCGCCGCTGAGGCTCGGAAGCCCAAGGCTGTCGGTCGGAAGGCAAGACTGTCGCTCAGAAGCCCAGGGCTTGGGCCCGGCGGACGACCTCGCGCGCCGAGTGGGTGTGCAGTGCCGCCGCGGGGCTGCCCCCTTCGAGCGAGTCGTCCTCGCGGAACAGCCAGGTCAGGATCTCGTCGTCGCGGAAGCCGCCGTCGTGCAGGACCGCGATCAGGCCCGGCACGCTCTTGAGAAGGTGCCCGTCCTCGCCGAAGAACGCTTCCGGCACGGCGAGCACGCCGTCGCGCTTGATCGCCAGGATCTGGCGGTCCCGCAGCATCTGGTGGACGCGGGTGATGACGACACCGAGTTGTTTCGACACATCGACGAGTTGCAGCACCGGGACCGAGGGGTCGAGGACGTCGTCGCAGAACGGGATTGAACTCACCCGGGTAACGTTATCGGGTTCGATCCGCTGTCCGCGCGAGACCGTCCCGTCCGGGGCGCTGGCTACGATCGACTGGGGTGTGCAGGCCCCACCCACTCAGGAACCGACCGACGTCGTGCACCGGCGTCGCAGAACACGGGGGTACACCGCGTGACCGCTGGAGGCGACCGCATGGTCGGCATCGTGCTCGATGGACGCTACCGGATCGAAGCGCCCATCGCTCGGGGCGGCATGTCGACGGTGTACCGGGGCACGGACCTGCGGCTCGACCGGCCCGTCGCCGTCAAGGTGATGGATCCGCAGCTCGCCGCCGATCCCCAGTTCCGCACCCGATTCGAGTTCGAGGCCCGGGCGGTCGCGAAGCTGAACCATCCCGGTCTCGTCGCCGTGTACGACCAGGGGCACGACGGGGAGCACGCGTTCCTCGTGATGGAGCTGGTGGAGGGCGGCACCCTGCGTGAGCTGCTGCGCGAACGCGGGCCGATGCCCCCGCACGCCGCCGCCGCGGTCGCGGCACCGGTGCTCGGGGCGCTCGCCGTCGCGCATCGGGCGGGCCTGGTGCACCGCGACGTCAAACCCGAGAACATCCTGATCTCGGAGAGCGGCGAGGTGAAGATCGCCGATTTCGGGTTGGTGCGGGCCGTCGCCGCCGCCACCACGACCTCCCGCAGCGTGATCCTCGGCACCGCCGCGTACCTGTCGCCGGAGCAGGTGACGGTCGGCAACGCCGACGCGCGCAGCGACGTGTACTCGGCGGGCGTCGTCCTCTTCGAGATGCTGACCGGGCGCACCCCGTTCACCGGCGACACGTCGCTGTCGGTCGCCTACCAGCGGGTCGAGAAGGACGTGCCCGATCCGGGATCCTGCATCGACGGGGTGCCCCCGGAATTCGACGAGCTGGTCCGGCACGCGACCGAACGCGAACCCGGTCAGCGCTTCGACGACGCCGGCGCGATGGCGGCGGCGCTGACCGAGGTGTGCGAAACCCTGGCGTTGCCCCGGTACCGGGTGCCCGCGCCGCGCCGGGCACCCCGGCCGACCGCCGCGGACGCCGCTGTCGCCGCGCCTCCGGCCCCCGTGCCCGTCGAGGTGGCGGCATCTTCGTCGGCGGCCTCGGCCGTGCACTCGGATGCACCCGCGACCACGGTGATTCCGTCCGTCCCGGCCCCCGCCGGTCCGGCTGCGCCGGTGACGACGCGGCACACGCGGGTCGTCACCCAGCAACAGCCGCGTGAGTTCGCGCCGGCGCAGGCGCCGGTGCCGCGTCCCGACTACGCCCTCGAACGTCGCGCCCAGCGGCGCCGGACGCTCGGCTGGATCGTCGCGATCCTGGTCGTCGCGCTGCTCCTCGGCTACGGCGGGTGGTGGCTCGGCGCGGGACGGCTGGCCACGGTGCCCACGATCGCCGGCCTGGATCGGGCGGCCGCGGTGTCGGCGCTCGAGGCCGCGGGGGTGGCGAGCGAGATTCGCGGGCAGTATTCCGACGACGCCCCGGTCGACGCCGTGCTCGGTACCGACCCGGCCGCCGGTGAACGCGTCGGCGACGGCGAGACAGTTGCGCTGCTGGTGTCGCTGGGCCGGCCGACGGTTCCGAAACTGACCGGTGGGGGCGACCGCGCGGCCGTCGAGGACGAGCTGCGGCGGCGCACGTTCGAGCCGGTCGACGGCGGCACGGCCTTCAGCAACACGGTCCCCGAGGGTGGGGTTGCCGCGCTGGATCCGGGTCCCGGCACGGAGCTGGCCGTGGGTTCACCGGTGAAGGTGATCATCAGCAAGGGCGCGGCCCCGGTGGAGATGCCCGACGTGTCGGGCAAGAAGCCCGACGCCGCCCGGTCCCAGCTCGAGGCTGCGGGCTTGACCGTGGTCGAGACGAGGGAGGTGTTCGACCCGGACGTCGACGCCGGCCGGGTCGCGGGCACGGATCCCGCGACCGGTACCGAGGTCGGGGCCGGCAGCAGCGTCACGCTGCTCGTGTCGAACGCGGTGAAGGTTCCGTCGCTGCTGGGGCGATCGGTCACGGCGGCCCGCAACGAGCTCGAGCGGCTCGGTCTCGGGGTCGAGGTACGCCAGGTCGCGGACACGGACCGGTCGGTGGTGATCGGTCAGAGTCCGGGCGCGGGTGATCGGGTGGAGCCGGGCGGCACCGTCACGCTGACCGCCCTCCCCTGATCTCGAGGATCTCGAGCACCGGAGACGCGTCCGGCCCCGGCGCGCGAGCACCGGGGCCGGACGTCGAGGGCAAGTGTCAGCCGCGCAGCATCTCGGCGACGAGGAACGCCAGCTCGATGGACTGCTGGGTGTTCAGACGCGGGTCGCACGCCGTCTCGTAGCGGCCGTGCAGGTCCACGTCCGAGATGTCCTGGGCGCCGCCGAGGCACTCGGTGACGTTCTCACCGGTGAGCTCGACGTGGATGCCACCCGGGTGGGTGCCGAGCGCGTTGTGCACCTCGAAGAAGCCCTGCACCTCGTCGACGATGCGATCGAAGTGGCGGGTCTTGTAGCCGGTCGAGGACTCGTGGGTGTTGCCGTGCATCGGATCGCACTGCCAGATCACCTGGTGGCCGGTGGCCTCGACCTTCTCGATGATCCCGGGCAGCAGGTCGCGCACCTTGGAGTGCCCCATCCGCGAGATCAGGGTCAGCCGGCCCGGCTTGTTGGTCGGGTCGAGCCGTTCGACGTACTCGGCGGCCAGATCCGGGGTGGTGCTCGGGCCGATCTTGAGACCGATCGGATTGGCGAGCAGTTCGGCGAACGCGATGTGCGCACCGTCGAGCTGACGGGTGCGGTCACCGATCCACAGGAAGTGAGCGGACAGATCGTACAGGCGCGGGTGCCCGTCGGTGTCGTCGAGGCGCAGCATCGCGCGCTCGTAGTCCAGCACGAGCGCCTCGTGGCTGGCGTAGATCGTCGCGGCCCGCAGGTTGGGATCGATGACGCCGCACGCATCCATGAAGCGCAGCCCGCGGTCGATCTCCGAGGCGAGTGCCTCGTAGCGGGCACCGGCCGGGGACTTCGACACGAACTCGCGGTTCCAGTCGTGAACGCGGTGCAGGTCGGCCTCGCCACCGGCGGTGATCGCGCGCACCAGGTTCATCGCCGCGCTGGCGTTGGCGTACGCCCGGACCAGCCGTGACGGGTCGTGGGTGCGGACCGCGGCGTCGGCGACGATCGAGTTGACCATGTCGCCGCGGTAGGACGGCAGGCCGAGCGCGTCGGTGTCCGACGACCGCGGCTTGGCGTACTGCCCGGCGATCCGTGCGACCTTCACGACCGGCAACGACGCACCGTAGGTGAGCACCACGGCCATCTGCAGCAGCGTGCGGATGTTGCCCTTGATGTGGGGTTCGGTGTTGTCGGCGAACGTCTCGGCGCAGTCACCGCCCTGCAGCAGGAACGCCTCGCCGCGCGCGACGGCGGCGAGATGATCCTGCAGTTCGATGACCTCGCGGGGCACGGTGATGGGCGGCACGCTCTCGAGTACGGTGCGCATCGCCGCCGCCTGATCCACCGGCCAGTTCGGCTGCTGCAGCGCCGGCTTGGCGAGCGCGGCGTCGAGCTGCTCACGCATCTCGTCCGGCAGCGGGGGCAGTTCGGGCAAGCGGTCGATCGGCACGTCGACAGTCCAGTTCACGCTCACCAGGATATTGCCCCTGACCACCGGAGGTCACGCACCCCCGCAACCGGCGGGTTCACCGGGTGCGGCGGGCCGCTTCGATCGCCTCGAACTTCGCGAGGTTGTGGCGTGCGTCGGCGAGCGCGTCGTGATTGTCGTCCGGCACCGGCGGCAGCAACGGACGCCCGTGCTGCTCCCAGTGCTGGCGCAGTTCCCGGGTGAAACGCGGAATGGCGTCGGGCAGCTCGGGCATCGCGCCCCACAACTGCGCGAGGACGACGTGGTCGTAGGCCCCTATCCAGGCCCACAGCTCGGGCTGGATCCCGGGTCGGGGGATCAGGAACGCGAGCAGGTCGTCGCGGATGCGCGCCCGCGATTTCCACGCGGGATGCGCTTCGGGGGGAAGTTTCGGCAGCACGTTGCGACGCACCCACGGACCGGCCCGTTCGGGATCGAACTCGTTGGACACCGCATAGAACTCACGGCCGTCCTCGCAGGCAACACCGATCGACACGAGCTCGATGGTCCGGCCATCCTCGATGAACTCGCAGTCGTAGAAATAACGCACGTGCGGACATTATGCCCGATAGGGTCGCGCGGCAACGATTCGCGTCGCCACGATTCAGCCCGCCTGGGTGTCGGGCAACCGGTCGGCGTCGGCTGCGGCCGGCGCATTCGTCCCGGAAGCCGCGTCCTCCCCTGCCTTCTCGGAGGCTGCACCCTTCTTCTTCAGGGTCGCGGCGTAGATGTCGACGTACTCCTGGCCGGACAGCTGCATCAGCGCGTACATCACCTCGTCGGTGACGGTGCGCTCGACGAAGCGGTTCCCGCCCATCCCTTCGAAGCGGGAGAAGTCGATCGGCTCACCGATCTTCACGGTGATCTTCGCCGGCCGCCACATCTTCGAGCCGATCGGGTTCATCTTGTCGGTACCGATCATCGCCACGGGGATGACCTTGACGCCGGTTTCCAGGGCGAGGCGTGCCATGCCGGTTTTGCCCTTGTAGAGCCGTCCGTCCGGCGACCGGGTGCCCTCCGGGTAGATGCCGAGCAGTTTGCCCTGACCGAGCACGCGGACGCCGGCGTTGAGGGCGTCCTGCGCGGCGTCGGCGCTGGTGCGGTCGATGGGCACCTGGCCGACGGCGGAGAAGAACCAACGCTGGAATCCGCCCTTGAGGCCGGTTCCGGTGAAGTACTCGCTCTTCGCGAGGAAGGTGATTCGCCGACGCACCATCAGCGGCAGGAAGAACGAATCGAGGACCGCCTGGTGGTTACTCGCGAGGATCGCCGGGCCGTCCGACGGAATGTTCTCTCCGCCTTCGATTTTCGGGCGTCCCATGAGATACAGCAGCGGCCCCAGCAGAACGTATTTGAACAGCCAGTACCACATGGCATCCCTCCTGAACCCCGCCCGCACCACCACGCGCGCTCGACGATCGACTCTACGTCCACGCGGTGTCGGCGTGCACACCGCGACCCGCGTGCACGCGAGGTCACACCGGCGGACGTGACCAGCATCTCAGTCGGACGGACCGATCCTGCCGGGGTGCGCCGGGCCGCGGGCGAGATCCGCGGCGCCGATCAGTCCCGCCGCGTCCCCCAGATGCGCG
>NZ_JADZGH010000191.1:27733-28156 GCF_015865005.1 Rhodococcus sp. CX | reverse complement strand
CGAGCGGGCGATGCCCGGTACCGGTGAGGGCAGCGGCGTAGTGGTCGCGGGCGTCGTCGAGGAACAGCGAGGCCGAGCCCGACACACCCCCGGCGATCACGACGAGTTCGGGATCGTAGATGTCCGCGACGGCCGCCAGGCCGACTCCGAGCCAGCGCGCGAACTCGGCCATCGCGGCGACCGCGAGCACGTCCCCGTCCTGGGCCGCAGCCGCGATCCGGCGGCCGGTGAGCGACCCGGGATCGGCCGCGGCGTCACGGGCGAGCAGCGAGCGGCCCCGGACCGTGGGCAGCAGGTCGACGGCGGTGTCCACGAGTGCCGTGCCGCTGCAGTACCGCTCCCAGCATCCGCGTTTGCCGCACGCGCAGACCCGGCCGCCCGGAACCATCTGCAGGTGCCCGAGTTCCGGGGCGACACCGTGAG
>NZ_JADZGH010000191.1:24423-27723 GCF_015865005.1 Rhodococcus sp. CX | reverse complement strand
CAGCGCGACGAGGACCACGGTGTGCGCACCGGCGGCGGCCCCGAACCGATATTCGGCCCACGCTGCGGCGTTCGCGTCGTGTTCGAGGACGACGGGCATCGCGAACCGGTCGGTGAACCGCTGCGCGACCGGCGCGTCCACCCAGGCCAGGTGGGGCGCGAACAGCACAGTGCGACGGTCGACCGCGAGGAATCCGGCGACGGCCAGCCCCACCGCGGCGACATCGTTGCGTTCGGACAGGTACCGGACGGTCTCCTCGAGCGCGTCTTCGAGGGCGCCGGCCGACGCCGGGGTCGCCGCGCGCACCGAATCGACGATCGTGCCCGTGCCGTCGACTACCGCGGCGCGGATGCTGGTGCCGCCGACGTCGATGCCGATCGTCAGCCGTTCCGGTTCAGTCATCTCGGTTCCCGCGCGGATCAGGGGCGGATCGTGACCGGAATGGACACGAACCCACCGTTCCGGTCGGTCGGCTCCGGCGGCGGAGTCGGCTCCGGACCGCCGGAACCCGCAGGGCCGGTCGGCGGCGGGAGGTAGCGGGCGAGCAGTTCGCGGATCAGCGCGATGAGCGCGGCGATCTGGGTGGCCAGCCGGGTGAGCAGTTCGTGGGGTTCGCCGCGCAGCAGGGCGGCGGCGGCGCACACCGGGCACCACGAGCAGCCCGCGGAGGGTGCGGGGGTCGGCGTGCCGGAGGGGACGGCGTCGGCCGCTGTGTCCCCCGGCCCGGCATCCGCCGGTGCGGGAGGCTGCGCGGCCGCGTACTGCTGGACGGCACGGTCGACACGGTCGAGAACGGCCTCGGCGAGCAGCCGCAGTTCGGCGACGAGGGCGTCGTGTTCGGAGCTCACTGCGGCCACACCGCCGGATCCGGAACGAATCGCACCACCAGGTCGCCGCCGTCGAACTCGGCACCGGAGACCGTGCAGCGCCGCAGACCCGATGCCAGCCGGACGCGACGGCGGATCCCGTCCGCGCCGACCACGAGGTCGTCGTCGACCCGGCCCAGGGTCAAGGTCGCCGGATCTGCCAGCGGCAGATGCATCCGCATCGTGTACACCGAATCCACCCCTGTCCCCGATTCGTGTTGGACCCGGATCGGGGTCGTGTCGGCGGCCGCCGGCTCCCGAACATCCCGATCGTCCCGGTAGAGCGCCCGGGCAAACGCCCCCAGAGACGCCAACCCTACCGGTTCCGAGGCCTGCCGCTCACATTCGAGGACCGGCACGTCACCGACCGAGGAGACGATGTCGTCGAGCACCGACCGTTGCGTCCTGCGCTGCGCGGCGAGCCAGTCCGCGGCCGGTCCGGTGCCGGCACCGAAGTCGGGCACGAGGCCGTTGACGATCACACCGTCGAGGCGCAGCCCGGACAGCGCCGTCCACGAGCGGAGCCGGCGCAGTTCGGCGGCCGAGACACGGTCGGCGGTGCCGACGAGGGTCACCGACGTGCGCCGCCGATCCGCGAGCAGATCCGTGATCTCCCCGAGCCGGTCCATCATCCGGTCGAACAGCGCCACGACGAATCCGAGCCGCAGGTCCGGTCCGGTGGCAGCCTCGATCCGGCTGTGCCGCGGCCAGATCCGTTCGACGTAGTCGGCGGCCATGCGGGGCGCGGCCAGCGTGCCGAACGCCGCGGCCCCCGACGGGCAGTCGACGACGACCGTGTGCCGTCGGCCGTCCGAGGTCAGGCGGGCGATCTCGTGGAGGGCGAAAACCTCCTGCAGGCCGGGCACACCGGTGATCTCCTCCCGCGCGGGCAGCGCGAACCCCGCGGCGTGCTCGTGTCCGCCCCCTGCGGCCGCGAGGAGCCTCGCCAACGCCGCGAAGCGCTGTTCGAGCAGGGCGAGCGAGTCGATCTCGAGGATGTCGAGTCCGTCGGCGACGGACCGGACGGCGCCGGGCGCACGGTCGAGACCGAACAGGTCGGACAGCGACGACGCCTGATCCAGCGACACCAGCAGCACCGGGTGCTGCGGGCTCGCGGCCGCGACTGCGGTGGCGGCGGCCACCGTGCTGGTTCCGGCGCCGCCCTTGCCGACGAACAGCCGCAGGCGGGTCTCGGCGGTGCCCTCGTTCTCGCTCAGCCCTCGACCTGCTTCTTGAGTTCCTTGAGCGCGGTGTCGGTGATCACCTTCTCGGCCTTGCGCTTGAACAGGCCGATCATCGGGATCGTCAGATCCACGGTCAGTTCGTAGTCGACGGTGGTGCCGCCGCCCGGAGCGTCGGACAGCGCGTACGTCCCGGACTGCGCCTTCTGGATCTCACCGGATTCGAGTTCCCAGCTGACCGAACGGCCGTCCGCCGCCCACACGTAGCGCAGCACGTAGGTGTCCTTCACGATGCCCGCGTCGAGCACGAACCGGACACGCTCGGCACGACCGTCCGGAAACCTGTCGAGCACCTCCACCGACTTCGCCGCTTCCACCCAGGTCGGGTACTCGTCGAAATCCGCGATCACGGACATCACCCGATCGGCCGGAGCAGCGATGGTGATCGACCGCTTGGTCTTCTCGGCCATGCGATGACGCTTCCTTTCCGTCTGTTCCGCCCGGCCACATCCCCGGGACGGTTGTCTGTCCCCACACCGTAACGGTCGCTGCCGTCACCGGCCGATCGTCAGTACTGCGGAGGCTCCCCCGCGGGCCGGCCGGCCTCGAGCTGCTGCTTGATCTCGAAGGTCATCTTCTTTCCCGCAACCCGCCGTTCCCGGTTCAGCTTCGCGAGGTCGAGCATGCCGACCCGTTCCGGCGCGACACCGGTCGGTTCGCAGTGCAGGAAGTAGTGGACGACGGCGCCGTCGAGCATCTCCTCGAGCCACACCTCCATGGTCCCGTTCAGCGGACCGGTGACCGCCCAGCGAATTCCCTTCTCGCCGCGGTCTTCCCGGACCGTGAGGGCCAGATCGGGCCACCACACACGCCATCGGTCGCGCCGCGCGACGGCCGCGGCGATGCGCTCGGGCGGCGCGGCGATGAAGGTCTGGTCCGACACCTGAATGCTGCTCACGGGGGACAGCTTCACATACGGCGGTGGTCGGCTCGATGCGGGGTCAGCTCAGGATCTTGCGCAGCTTCGCGCCGAGGGTGTCCCAGCGCCATTCGGCGCCGACCCAGGCGCGGCCCGCGGCGCCCATCGCGGCGGCGCGGTCACGGTCGGCGAGCACATCGGCGATGGTGTCCGCGATCTGCGCGACGTTCGTGCCGTCGACGACCCGCCCGGTCTTTCCCTCCTGCACGGTCTCGGGTGCGCCGCCGGATCGTCCGGCCACGACCGGGACGCCGGTCGCGGACGCCTCGAGGTA
>NZ_JADZGH010000191.1:22669-24413 GCF_015865005.1 Rhodococcus sp. CX | reverse complement strand
GCGGGTCCGGCAGGGCATCGCGAAGACGTCGGCGATCGTATGGTGCGCGGCGAGTTCCGCGGCGGGGACCCCTCCGGTGATCACGACGTGTTCCTCGACGCCGACCTGCCGGACCAGCTCGCGCAGCCGTCCCTCGTAGGGGCCTCCACCGACGATCACGAGCACCGCCCCGTCGATGCGGCGCCGGATCTGCGGCAGCGCGCGGATCAGCATGTCCTGGCCCTTGCGGGGTACCAGCCGCGACAGGCACAGCACCGTGGGCCGGTCCCCCAGCCCGTACCGGGCGCGCAATTCGGCGCGTGCGGCCGGATCGGGCCGGAACACCTCCGTGTCCACACCCGAGGGCAGGTGCTCGAGACCGGCGTTCGGCCCGAAGGCGGAGGCGAACCGGCCACGGGTGTAGCGGCTGACGAAGGTGACAGTGTCGGTGCCGTCGCCGATGCGCCGCAGCGCACCGCGTGCTCCCGGCAGCATCGACCAGCCGACCTCGTGCCCGTGTGTGCTGGCGACGATCTTCCGCGCCCCCGCGCGCCGGAGCACCGGGGCCAGCAGCGCCAGCGGTGCGGCCGCCCCGAACCAGACGGTTTCGCAGTCGTGCTCGGTGAGCAACCGGGTCGCGCGGCGCGCCACCATCGGGGTGGGCAGCATCAGGGTCGTGGGGTGGCGGACCACCTCGAACGGCTGCCGGGCGTCGAACTTCGTGTGACTGTCGCCGCGCCACCGGGGTGCGTAGACGACGAGGTCCTCGGCCGGCAATTGCGCCGCGAACGACTGCAGGTACGACTGTATGCCGCCCGGGCGAGGCGGAAAATCGTTCGTCACCAACAGTGTTCGAGGCATGACGTTCACCGTATCGGTGCGGGTTCGACCGCCGGGTGGGCGGGTCACCGGGTGGACGCGGCCAGGCGGTCGTCGACCCAGCTCCCCCACGCCGCGACGAACGTGCCGGTGTCGGTGCCGAGCACGTCGGTCAGCACGGCATCGAGCTGCGCTCCGTCGATCGGCCCGCGGGCGAGCCGCCGATACAGCTCGGTCAGCCGCGCGGGCCCGTAGTCGTCGGCGGTGTAGGCGGCGAGCGACCATGCCGTCTCGTAGGCGAGCAGCGACCGTTCGTCGGTGAACTCGGCGTCCTCGGGCAGCGCGGCCGGGGTGCCGTTCCGGGTGACGGCCGCGGTGAGCGTCGGCGCCGTCGCGTCGAACTCCTCGTCCGCACCGAGATATCCGATGTAGTCGGCGTAGCCCTCGAGCATCCACAGCGGGGAGCCGTCGACGGTGTCAGCGCGGGCGGCGATGTGGGTGAGTTCGTGCCGCAGCACGGTCCGCAGGCCCTCGGCGTCGAGCCTGTCGGCGGCGGCCGGGCTGAACACGATGCGCTGTCCGGTGGCGCTGCCCGCGCGGGGATCCACGGCATCGGACACCGCGACCGCGGCGATCCCGGCGCCGTTGTGCCGGTCGCCGACCTGATGGGTGAACTCGTCGTGGGACGAGGTGACGAGGACCACGGCCCGGCGCGACCAGTCCGTTCCCCAGATCCGGTCGACGGCGCCGACGGCGGGCTCCATCTCCCGGGCGATCGCATCCACGAGCTCTTCCTGCTCCGGGTGGCCGATCACCAGCGACCTCCCGCCGGAGCGTTGCGGCACGGGTTCGACGACGAGCGGCCCGAAGTCCCACGGGCCACGCCACGTGACCCGGCCGGGTCCGGGTTCGTCGTCGACGAGACGCCAGCCGTCGTCGCGCCGCA
>NZ_JADZGH010000191.1:11202-22639 GCF_015865005.1 Rhodococcus sp. CX | reverse complement strand
GGTACACGGTGCGTGTCTGCGCCTTCGCGTCGCCGAGCCGGGCGGCGACGTCGGCGGGCACCGGGGCGGGTTCCGCGTTGCCGAGCTCGTATCCCCAGTCCGAGAGCGGGACCTGCGCCACCGCGGCGACCCTGCGCAGTTCCGCGTCGAGGAAACCGGGCCGAGCCCGGTCGTCGACGAGCGTGCGCAACGTGTCCGCGTCGGCGGCCCGGACCGCGGCCGCCCAGGTGTCGAGCAGCGCCTGGATCTCCTCCGACGCCCCGTCGGCGGGCCCGGATCGGGGGCTCGTGTCGTCCGGGGTGAACAACACCAGCAGCGCGACGGCGGCCACCACAGCGGCGAGCCCGACGACCGCGAACCGCTCCCAGCCCCGCGGCGCGCGCGGTCGCGGAGAGGGCGAGGAATCGGGCACGGCGGACAGTCTAAGACCGCGCCCCACCGAGCACCGGAATGGTGGGCCGGGCCTCGGTCCGTCAGCAGGGTCAGTAGCGGCGGGCGCTGTGGAACGGGAAGCTGTCCATCGATTGGACCTTCACCGGAACACCGAACGTCGACGCGTGCACGATGTTGCCGTCACCGGCATACATGCCGACGTGGGACGCGTCGTCGTAGAAGATCACCAGGTCGCCGGGCTGCAGCTGGTCGCGCGAGACCGGGGTGCCGCCCTGCGCCTGGGCCTGGCTCGACCGCGGCAGGGTCTTTCCGACCTGCTTGTACGCCCACACCATGAGCCCGGAGCAGTCGAACTGGTCGGGGCCGGTGGCGCCCCACACGTAGGGGTCGCCGATGCGGGTCATCGCGGCCCGAAGAGCTGCGGATCCGGTGCCGGGGGCGAGCTTGGACAGGATCGCCGCGGCGTCGAGGCCGGGTGGGAACGGGGTCCCCGCAAGCACGGCCTTCTCGTCGTCGCTCAGTTTCGAGAACGCGTCGTACACGCCTTCGATCTGATTCCGGAGGTCGGTCTGCTGCCGTTCGAGGTCGTCGCGCAGCGTCTGGGCCTGCTCGGCGGCGACCCGGGCGGCGTCGGCGGAACGTTCGGAGGCCGCGGCCGCCTCGGCTGCCGCATTGTTCGCGACGCGGTAGCCCTCGACGTCGTCGGCGGTCTGCTGGGCGATGACGCCGAGCGCCGACATCTGGTCGAGCAGCTGCTGCGGGGAATCGCTGACGAGCACCGAGTACAGGCGGTTGGTGCGGGCACCGCGGTAGTTCGCGGCGGCGAGCTTGTCGATCGTGGGGCGGAAGCGGTCCACCTCGGCCTGCGCCTGCGCCAGGACGCCGCGGTCGGCAGCGAGGCGAGCGTCGGCGTCACGCTGGGCGTTCTGCTTGGCCTCGAGGTCGATGACGGCGTTGTGGAGTGCCTCGTTGGTCTGCTCGGACCTGCGGGACAGGTCGGCGAGGTGTTCGAGCGCGGCCGTCGGGTTGTCGGCGGCGGGATCGGCGACCGCCGGAACGGTCGAACCCGCCGCGAGGAGCACCCCGGCCACGAGCCCGGCGCGCAGCGTCCGCTTCGTCCTGTCGAAAACCACGAGAGCGACGTCCTTTCCCCAAAGATCTCGATAAGGTTACGGAATGGCATAGGTTTGTGTCTACCCGGCAGTAGCCGCCGTCACCCGAGTGCAGAAACGCCGCGAGGGTGGTATCGGCTCGTGGGCCGATACCACCCTCGCGGGCGGAATCCCTGTGCGATCAGAAGCGGCGTGCGCCGTCCACAGGCATCGAGTTCAGCGGCGCGATCTTCACCGGCTGGCCCGAGGTCGAGGCGTGCACGATGTTGCCGCCACCGATGTAGAGGCCGGTGTGGCTGCCGCCGTAGAACGAGACGACGTCACCGGGCAGCAGCTCGGCGATGGACACGGCGCGACCCGCACCGGCCTGCTCGTAGCTGGTACGCGGCACGTTCAGACCGGCCTGCTTGTAGGCCCACTGCACCAGACCGGAGCAGTCGAACGAGTTCGGGCCGGCAGCGCCGTAGACGTAGGGCGCACCCAGCTTGGACTGCGCGGCGTCGGCGGCACGCTGGCCGACCGAGGTGTAGGGCGCGGTGAACTGAGCCGGGGCGGCCTGCGGGGCCGCGGGAGCCGCGGGGGCCGGCGGGATGAGGTTCGTGACCTCCGGCGGCAGGTTTGCGGGCAGTTCGACGTCGCCGATGCCGGGGATGTTGATCGGGGCGGCCATGGCAGGGGCGGCCGAGAGGGTCAGAGAGCCGAGCGCGAGGGCTCCGGCGACGACAGCGCGACGAATGTTGCGCGTGGACTTGTGAGACGCCACGGGGGTGTTGCTCCTTCTTCCGTCATCCGCCGACCGAGTTAGCTGACGGGTTCGGGCCGGGAAGATCAGCCCTACCCCTCGGCCGCTGACGCGACCGGAGGAGATTCACCCCAAGTAACAAGTGGGTCCCCGGCACGGGCACCCGATCTCGGGTGCGCCGATTAGGCGGTGGCCTAGCGGCTCCGGTCCGGTGGGCCGGCAAACTCTCCGCTTGGTCTCGAGAAGATTACGAAACGGCATCGACGGATGTCGACCGGCCCGCGTCCGAATTGACCGTTGGGCCCGCTCGGCGCGGACCGGAAGTCACACCGGGTCACGCTTGATCACGAACCGGTAACGACGGGCTGTCGTAGGACCCGCGGCACGCCACCCCGGCTTGGGGCCACAGCACGGTCGCACCCGCCGCCACGACGCCGTCTCCGCAGGCCGGGACGCGTTTTCGCCGCGAGGCCGCCGACCGCGAACCGCCCTCCACCCCGAACCTCCAGGGGCTTCGCGAGACGGAACAACGGAGCCGGATCCGACGACCCGCACAGGACCGTCGATTCCCCGTGCGAAAAACCGGTGTGATCCTCGCCACTCAGGGCTTTCGGCAGCGCTCACAGCCCCGGTTCCCGAGGCTGTCGGTGCCGCTTCTTAACCTGACGTCCATGACGTCCCCGCTCCGGACCGGTCCCACACCTCCGACCGGCGTCCAACTCGCCTTCGACGAACTGGACACCCCGCTGCGGGACACCACGTTCGTCGTCGTGGACCTCGAGACCACCGGCGGCAGCGCCGAGAACGACGCCGTCACCGAGATCGGGGCGGTCAAGGTCCGCGGCGGCGAGGTCCTCGGCGAATTCGCCACCCTCGTCGATCCCGGCCGCGACATTCCGCCGGCGATCGTCGAACTGACCGGGATCACCACGGCGATGGTGCGGGCCGCGCCGCGGATGGAACAGGTGCTGCCGTCCTTCCTCGAATTCGCCGCGGGTTCCGTGCTGGTGGCGCACAACGCGGGATTCGACGTCGGTTTCCTCCGCGCGGCCGCCGCGCGCAACGACACGGCCTGGCCGCGGTTCCCGGTGGTCTGCACCGTGAAACTCGCGCGCCGGGTCCTCGGGCGCGACGAGGCACCGTCGGTACGTCTGTCCGCACTCGCCGACCTCTTCCACGTCTCCACCCGCCCGACGCACCGCGCCCTCGACGACGCCCGCGCGACCGTCGACGTCCTGCACGCCTTGATCGAACGCGTCGGGAACCAGGGCGTGCACAGTCTCACCGAACTGCGCGACTACATCCCCGCGATCAGCGCGGAACAGCGGGCCAAACGGACGCTCGCCGCCCACCTGCCCCACCGGCCGGGCGTCTACATGTTCCGCGGACCGTCCGACGAGGTGCTCTACGTCGGCACGGCGGTGAACCTGCACCGCCGCGTCCGCAACTACTTCACCGGGTCCGAGACGCGCCCGAGGATGCGCGAGATGGTCGCGCTGACCACCCGCATCGACCACGTCGAATGCACGCACGGGCTCGAGGCCGGGGTCCGGGAACTGCGGCTGCTCGCCGCTCACACTCCCCCGTACAACCGCCGGTCGAAGTATCCGACCCGCGGCTGGTGGATCAATCTGTCCGACGACGCGTTCCCCCGGCTCGTGGTGGGCCGCACGCCCGGTGTCGACGCGCTCGGACCGTTCTCCGCGCGCGCGTCCGCCGCCGAGGTCGCGGCGACACTCGCCGAGGTGTGCGGACTGCGCACGTGCACGCGCCGGATCGCGCGCAGCGGCCGGCACGGCGACCGGTGCCCGCCCGAGGCCGTGGGAGGCTGCAGTGCCGCCCCATACGGCCTCCAGAGCGCCGAGCAGTACGCCGCGCAGGTCGCGGTGGCACGCGACCTGCTGCGCGGCAGCGACGACACCGCCCTGGTCCGGCTGCGCGACCGCATCACCGACCTCGCCGGCGCCGAACTGTTCGAGAACGCCGCCCGGCTGCGCGACCGCGCCGCCGACGTCGTGCGGGCACTGCGGAGAACGCAGCGACTGGCCGCGCTCGCCGCCGTCGACGAGTTGATCGCGGCGAAACCGCGTCCGGAGGGCGGGTGGGAGTTCGCCGTGATCCGCTCCGGAAGACTCGCGTCGGCCGGGGTCGCGGCGCGGCACGTGCCACCGATGCCGGTGGTCGAGGCGATCGCGGCCGCGGCCGAAACGGTGCGACCGACCGCGGCGCCGCTGCGTGGCGCTTCGGTGGAAGAGATCGGGCTGGTGGCCCGCTGGCTCGACGAGGACGGCATCCGGATCGTCCGGGCCACGCACGGCTGGACGGAACCGGCCCGTGGGGCGGGGGCATGGATGCACTGGGTGGACAAGGCGCGGGAGGCCCGGTCGAACTCGGTCGACGGAGTCGCCTGGTCGGACACCGCCGACGGGGCCCCCGCCGCCGGCGTGCGGCACCTTCTAGGCTGAGCACACCCGCGAGCAAGAGTGAGGAGCGCTCATGATCAACGCCATCGTCCTGATCGACGCCGAGGCCGACCGGATCCAGGAAGCCGCGCAGGCGGTCGCCGACCTGGACGGGGTCGACAAGGTGTATTCCTGCGCCGGCGACGTCGATCTGATCGCCATGGTGCGGGTCCGCGACCACGAGCAGATCGCGGAGGTCGTCACCGGCCGCATCAACAAGGTCGAGGGCGTCTCCCGGACCGTCACGCACATCGCGTTCCGGTCGTACTCGAGTTCCGACGTCGAAGCCGGATTCTCGATCGGCGAATAACCGCGGATCAGCCGGCGGCGCCGAGCCGGGTCGTGGTTTCCGCCCACGTCGCCAGCACGCGCTCGGCACCGCCGCTGTCGACGGCGGCAGCGGCCTCTTCGAGACCTGCCGCGAGCGCATCCTCGAGCGAACCTTCCACTCCGCGATAGGCCGCGATCGCCCCCGCCGCGTTGAGCAGGACCGCGTCGCGGACCGGCCCGGTCTTCCCGGCGAGCATCGCGCGGGCGATTGCCGCGTTCTCGACGGCGTCGCCACCACGCAACGCCTCGAGGGGCACCCGGGCGATGCCCAGCACCGTCGGATCGAAGGTCTGCGTGCGCACCGTGCCCTCGTGCACGATCCGCACGGTCGAGGTCGTCGAGAGGGTCAGTTCGTCGAGCCCGTCGTCTCCGCGCACCACGAGCGCCGAATTCCCGCGTGCCGCGAGCACCCCGGCGATCGTGTCGAGCAGGCCCGGGAACGCGCACCCGATCAGCCCTGCCCGGGGCCGCGCCGGATTGGTCAGCGGGCCGAGGACGTTGAACACCGTCGGAATACCGATCTCCTTGCGGGTCGGACCGGCGAATCGCAGCGCGGGGTGGAACACCGGCGCGAAGCAGAACCCGATTCCCGCATCGGCGAGCGACTGCGCGACCTGCTCCGGGCCGAGCGTGATGTGCACACCGAGCGCCTCGAGGACATCGGCGCCCCCGCTCTTCGACGACGCCGCGCGGTTGCCGTGCTTGACCACGCGGATACCGGTCGCCGCGACGACCAGCGACGCCATCGTGGAGATGTTCACCGTGTTCGCCCGGTCGCCGCCGGTGCCGACGATGTCGACGGCGTCGTCGTCGACCGGCACGAGTCGCGCATGCCCGAGCATGGAGTCGGAGAGCCCGAGAACTTCGTCGGGTGTCTCCCCCTTCATCTTCAGAGCGACGCCGAATGCGGCGATCTGCGCGGAGGTCGCATTGTCGGACATGATCTCGTCCATCGCCCACTGCGCCTCGGACCTGGTCAGGTCACGGCCTGAGGTCAATGCGCCGAGCACCGCGGGCCAGCTCTGCGCCACCTCGTCCGACGGTCGTCCCGCGTTCATCGCACCCACCTTCGCCGCACCTCGCTCCGTTACCGGGCACCGTCCGCGCCCCTTCCGCTGGGAGCTTAGTCAGCTGCGGAATCGGGCTGCAGTGCGTCCCATCCCGTGGCCGTTCCGCCGAGGCGCTGTGCCAGCCCCGCCATCCGCGACTTCTCCTGGGCGCAGTGCATCGCGTCGAGGATCTGCACCCGCTGCAGGACGAACCCGGTACGGCCGTTCGTGGGGGTGTGCACGGGGGCTGCCTTCACGTACCCGTCCTGGCCGGCGAGCTCGACGGCACGGTCCACGGCGTCGGCGGGGAGTTCGAGATGGTGCCGGAGCATGGCTTCGTCGCCATCGACCCAGCGCGGCGCGGTCGCGGCTCCTCGCTCGAGGGCACCGGAACACGACTCGGCGTCGTCGAAGGACGACACCACCACGACCAGGTCCGTCCGCGCCGGATCCAGGGGCGGTCGGCGGCCCCCACTCAGCGCTTGCCGGAGACGTTCCCAGATCCCTGTGACACCGCTCATGCACACCACGATCGCACGGTCGGTGGCCGGGGGCACATCCCGGTCGCTGCACGGCCAGGACCAGGCGATTACCTGCAAAGACGCGCCGAATTCCGCCCCGATTGCCCAAGACTTACTACGACGGGTCATACTAGCCAGCGTGACGAGCGCAGTAGGGACTTCAGGAACTGCAATCACCCAGCGCGTGCACTCGCTGAACCGGCCCAACCTGGTCAGCGTCGGCACCATTGTGTGGTTGTCCAGTGAGCTCATGTTTTTCGCAGGGCTCTTCGCCATGTACTTCGTGGCACGGGCTCAGGCCCACGGTGACTGGCCGCCGGCCCCCACCCACTTGAACCTGTTGCTGGCGGTGCCGGTGACGCTGGTGCTGATCGCGTCTTCCTTCACGTGTCAGCTGGGTGTGTTCGCCGCCGAGCGTGGTGACGTGTTCGGGCTCCGCCGGTGGTACGTCTTGACCCTCGCGATGGGCACGTTCTTCGTGCTCGGCCAGGGCTACGAGTACATCAACCTGGTCAGCGAAGGCACCTCCATCTCGAGCAGCGTGTACGGCTCGGTGTTCTACATGACCACCGGTTTCCACGGCCTGCACGTGATCGGCGGCCTGGTGGCCTTCGTGTTCCTCCTGGTCCGCACCCGGGTCAGCAAGTTCACTCCGGCTCAGGCCACCGCGGCGATCGTCGTGTCCTACTACTGGCACTTCGTCGACATCGTGTGGATCGCCCTGTTTGCCACGATTTATTTCATCCGTTAGCCAGCTGTACGCCCAGGCAGCCCCCTGACGTCCAGTCCGTCCCGACATACAAAAAGGGATACAGATGAGTTCATCCCCACCTCTCACACCCGAGGGTGACATGCCCGGTCAGTCCGAGGCAGCGTCCGCTGCCCGGTCCCGTCGTCAGCGGAAGTTCCGTCGTCGCCTCACAGGCGCGCTGGTGCTCGCGCTCGGCCTGCTCAGCGCCGGCTTCATCGCCTCCGCGCTGACCCCTGCCCCGCAGGTGGCGACGGCGAACGAGGACCAGGTCGCGTTGATCCGCAAGGGCCAGCAGCTCTACGAGACCTCCTGCGTCACATGCCACGGCGTCAACCTGCAGGGTGTCGAGGACCGCGGTCCGTCGCTGATCGGCGTCGGTGAGGCCGCCGTCTACTTCCAGGTTTCCTCCGGCCGTATGCCGGCATCGCGTAACGAGGCCCAGGTCCTGCGCAAGGAACCGAAGTTCGACGCCGCGCAGACCGACGCGATCGGTGCGTACATCCAGGCCAACGGCGGCGGCCCGACCGTCATCCGCGACGAGAACGGCGAGATCGCCCAGTCCTCGCTACGCGGCGACGACGTGGCCCGCGGTAGTGAGCTGTTCCGCCAGAACTGCGCTTCGTGCCACAACTTCACCGGTCGCGGTGGCGCACTGTCGTCCGGCAAGTTCGCGCCGCCGCTCGATCCGGCGAGCGAGCAGCAGATCTACACCGCGATGCTCACCGGCCCGCAGAACATGCCGAAGTTCTCGGATCGTCAGCTCACGCTCGACGAGAAGCAGGACATCATCGCGTACGTCAAGGCGTCCACCGAGACGGCGAGCCCCGGCGGCTACGGACTGGGCGGGTTCGGCCCCGGTACCGAGGGCCCGGCCATGTGGATTGTCGGCATCGTCGCGGTCGTCGGCGCTGCACTGTGGATCGGAGCAAGGTCATGAGTGGCGACGAAACGCCCAACAAGCACTCGATCGAGAACCTCGATCAGATGAGCCGCGACGACCTCGTCGCATTGGGAACGAACCTCGACGGTGTCGATGTCGCGTTCCGCAAGGAGCGGTGGCCCGTCGAAGGCACCCGCGCGGAGAAGCGCGCCGAGCGCAACGTCGCGTTCTGGTTCGCTCTCGCCGGCCTGTCGGCCCTCGCGTTCATCGCCATCTACCTCTTCTGGCCGTGGGAGTACCAGAGCCCGGGCGAGGAGAACTACACCTTCTTCAACCTGTACACGCCGCTGCTCGGCCTGACCCTCGGTCTGGCGATCCTCGGTGTGGGCGTGGGCGCGGTGCAGTTCACCAAGAAGTTCATCCCCGAAGAGGTGTCGATCCAGGATCGGCACGACGGCCCGTCGAAGGAGGTCGATCGCAAGACGATCGTCGCCGAGCTCGCCGACTCCCTGGAAACGTCGACGCTGCCCCGCCGCAAGCTGATCAAGCGCACGGCGATCTTCGGTGGCGGCGCCCTGGGTGTGGGCCTGATCATGCCGCTCGGTGGCCTGATCAAGAACCCGTGGGCACAGGGTGACGAGTCCCCGCTGTGGGTGTCGGGTTGGACCCCCCGCTACGAGGGCGAGACCATCTACCTGCGTCGCGACACGGGTCGCCCCCAGGACATCGTGCTGGTGCGTCCCGAGGACCTCGACGCCGGCGGCATGGAGACGGTCTTCCCGTTCCGTGAGTCGGATCGTGGCGACGAGCACGCGCTGCTCGAGGGCCTGCGCGGCATCCGCAACGCCGTCATGCTGATCCGTCTGCGCACGGAGGACGCCGAGCGCGCCATCAAGCGCAAGGGTCAGGAGAGCTTCAACTACGGCGACTACTTCGCCTTCTCGAAGATCTGCACCCACCTCGGCTGCCCGACGTCGCTCTACGAGCAGCAGACCAACCGCATTCTGTGCCCGTGCCACCAGTCGCAGTTCAATGCCCTGGAGTACGGAAAGCCGGTGTTCGGACCTGCCGCTCGCGCTCTGCCGCAGCTGCCCATTACAGTGAACGAAGAGGGTTTTCTCGTCGCCAACGGTGACTTCATCGAAGCCCTCGGCCCGGCATTTTGGGAGCGTCGCCCGTGAGTACCGCAACCCCGACCCGCGCCGCAGAGATCGGCGAGAATCTCGACTCTCGCTACCACCTGTCGGCCGGTATCCGTCGCCAGATCAACAAGGTCTTCCCCACGCACTGGTCCTTCCTGCTGGGCGAGATCGCGCTGTACAGCTTCGTCATCCTGTTGATCTCGGGTGTCTTCCTCACCCTGTTCTTCGACCCGTCGATGGCCCACGTGACCTACGACGGCGCGTACACCCCGTTGCGTGGCGTGGGCATGTCCCGGGCCTACGAGACTGCCCTGAACATCTCCTTCGAGGTGCGCGGCGGTCTGTTCGTCCGGCAGGTCCATCACTGGGCAGCGCTGATGTTCGCTGCGTCGATCATCGTCCACATGGCGCGCATCTTCTTCACCGGTGCGTTCCGTCGCCCGCGTGAGGCGAACTGGGTGATCGGCTCGCTGCTGCTCATCCTGGCGATGTTCGAAGGCTTCTTCGGGTACTCCCTGCCCGACGACCTGCTGTCCGGCACCGGCCTCCGCGCCGCGTTCTCCGGCATCACGCTGAGCATCCCGATCATCGGTACGTGGATGCACTGGGCGATCTTCGGCGGTGACTTCCCCGGCGACCTGATCATCCCGCGCTTCTACGTCCTGCACGTGCTGCTCATCCCGGCCGTCATCCTGGCCCTGATCGCCGCGCACCTCGCGCTGGTCTGGTACCAGAAGCACACGCAGTTCCCCGGCCCTGCCCGCACCGAGCAGAACGTCGTCGGCGTTCGCATCCTGCCCGTCTTCGCGGTCAAGTCCGGCGCGTTCTTCGCGATGACGTTCGCGGTGCTGGCTCTGATGAGTGGTCTCTTCCAGATCAACCCGATCTGGAACATCGGCCCGTACAACCCGTCGCAGGTGTCGGCAGGTTCGCAGCCCGACTTCTACATGATGTGGACCGACGGTCTGGCCCGTACGTGGCCGGCCTGGGAGATCTACCTGTTCGGCCGCTACACGATTCCTGCCGTGTTCTGGGTCGCGGTGATCATGGGTCTGGTCTTCGTCCTGATGACGGTCTACCCGTGGATCGAGAAGCGTCTCACCAAGGACGACGCGCACCACAACCTGCTGCAGCGTCCGCGCGACGTTCCGGTTCGAACCGGTATCGGCGCAATGGCGATCACGTTCTACCTGGTGCTCACCCTGATGTGCATCAACGACCTCATCGCGTACAAGTTCGACATCTCGATCAACGCGACGACGTGGATGGGCCGCATCGGCATGGTGATCCTGCCGCCGCTCGCCTACTACATCGCGTACCGGTTCTGCCTGGGCCTGCAGCGCAGCGACCGCCAGGTGCTCGAGCACGGCATCGAGACGGGCATCGTCCGTCGCCTGCCGCACGGTGAGTACATCGAGATCCACCAGCCCCTCGGCCCGGTGGATGAGCACGGCCACCCGATTCCGCTGGAATACCAGGGTGCCCCGGTGCCGAAGCGCATGAACCGCCTCGGCCTCGCCGGCAAGCCCGGCGCCGGCAGCTTCCTCTCCCCCGACCCGGCGGACGAGGCGGCAGCGCTCGAAGCGGCCCACCACGAGGCCGAGATCGAGCAGCGGACGGTCCTGCGGGACTACCAGAACCGCGTGCACAGCCTCGAGGCCGGCAGCGGCGACGGCGACGGCCAGGCGCACTGACGCCAGGCAGTTCCGAAACACACGGGTGTGGCCCCGAACCGACAAGGTTCGGGGCCACACCCGTTTCTGTAGAGCCTCTCTGTAGGGCCCCCTTCTCCCCCGTCGCCACCGCGCTGATCCGCTCCCGCCGAGCAGGTAGACAGCTGCGCGCTGTCGTCGGCAGCGCGCAGCTGTCCGGTGGCTCGGCGGATTGAGTAGGCTCCACCCCGGTCCCCGTGCGGGACCGGGGTGCCCAAGCCTTCAACGCCGTGGATGTGCTGTCTACGTTGATGTGAGACACGAGTTCAGGCCCGCCGAACGCAGTTGCGCTGGTAGCGCTTGCCGGCATCGAGGTGCAGATGGCAGAGGGCGACTCCATCAT
>NZ_JADZGH010000191.1:0-11192 GCF_015865005.1 Rhodococcus sp. CX | reverse complement strand
CGCCGAGCAGGTAGACAGCTGCGCGCTGTCGGCGGCAGCGCGCAGCTGTCCGGTGGCTCGGCGAATCGGGTTGGCTTCCCGTGCGGGACCGCGACGGGCCACACCCTCCCCCGAAAGTGGGTTCCCCATGCCGAAAACCCCGCAGCGGGCCTCCTGGCCCCCGCTGCGGGGTTTGTAGGGCGCCCTCGCCGCCCCGGGGTACGTTCCCTTGGGTGCCTGGGCGCCGTAGAGCTCTCCTGACGGACCGGCACGTTCCGTCGGTCAGGTCCCTCCGCCCGGACGTGCACGGACTTTCCCGGGATGCGAACGACCCGGAGGATCATCCGAAACGGCGACGGGCGCCGCACCCGAAGGTGCGGCGCCCGTCGCGCGGAATCGTTCTGCGTCAGTGCTTCTCGGGTCCGATGTGGTACTCGAACACCAGGCCCGCGGCTGCGCTGAGGATCAGGAAGACCGCCACGACGATCATCCACGGGTGGAAGAACGCCAGGGCGATGGCGGCGAAAGCCGCGGCACCCGCGAGCAGGATCGGCCAGTAGCTACCGGCGCTGAAGAAGCCGAGGTCGCCGGCACCGTCACTGATCTCGGCATCCTCGTAGTCCTCCGGGCGGGTGTCGAGGCGACGCGCCACGAACCGGAAGTAGGTGCCAACGATCAGGGTCAGGCCTGCCGAGAGCACGATCGCGGTGAGGCCCGCCCACTCGATGCCCGTGCGGGACAGGCCGGTGAACGTTCCGTACACGATGGCGACGAGCACGAAGAACACCGTCACGACCTCGAAGAGCTTGGCTTCGATCTTCATATCAGCACTTGTCCTTGTCGATGGTGGGTTCGGTCACTCGCCGGCGACGCCGCTGGCCGAACGGTCGGTGCGGTCGGTCTTGAACGGGGACGTGGTGGTCGCGACGGGCGACTCGCCGATGGCTTCGAGGGCCTCGGCGTTGCTCAGGCCCTGACCGCCCTCGGCAGCCGGCTTGCGAAGCTCGATGTACTGCGCGAACTTCTCCGGCGACACCGCGCGGACCTCGAAGTTCATCATCGCGTGGTACGTACCGCACATCTCGGCGCAGCGGCCGACGAACGCGCCTTCACGCTCGATCTCGGTGATCTGGAAGACCGGATCGGAGTTGTTCTCGCGCGGGTTCGGGTTCACATCGCGCTTGAAGAGGAACTCGGGGACCCAGAAGGCGTGGATGACGTCGGACGAGGCGAGCTCGAACTCGATGCGCTTGCCGGTCGGGAGAACCAGGACCGGGATCTCGTTGCTGGTGCCGATCGTCTCGATCTTGTCGTAGTGCAGGTACGAGAGGTCCTCGACCGGCTTTCCGTGGATCGGCGGAACCACCGCGTGCTCGTCACCCTCGGCGGCCACGTGCTCGGGCTGAGCCACGGCCTCCTGCGCCTCGTAGTCGGTGCCGTCGTACTTGGCGGTGCCGTCACCGAGATCGACGGTGCGGTAACCGAACTTCCAGTTCCACTGGTAGCCGGTCACGTCGACCACGACGTTCGGGTTGTCTTCCTTCTCCAGGACGTAGTTCTGGACCACGACGGTGAAGTAGAAGAGCACACACACGGCCACGAACGGAGCTGCCGTGTAGACCAGCTCGAGGGGCACGTTGTACGCGGTCTGCCGCGGGAACTCGGGGGAGTTCTTCTTCTTGCGGTGGAAGAGGACCACCCAGAAGGTCAGACCCCACACCAAAATGCCCATGACGAGGGCGGCGATAACCGACCACGTCCACAGCTCACGCATACGCTCGGCCTCGGGAGTCACGCCCTCCGGCCAGCCGAAACGAAGGACTTCTTCGCTGGAGCACCCGGTCAACATCATGGCTGCAATGCCAAGAGATGCTGCGAGTCCGAACCGCCGAAGGATCCGACCTTGCGCCACGTTCACGCCTTCCTGATCGCCGCAATTCCATTAGGGCAACCCCGGAGGGCAGGCCCAATTACTACGCAGCGTAGACCAAACCGGCGCGCTATCCACCCTCGGGGCGCGCACAACGTGTCGATCCTGAGACATTGCCTCGTCGCAGGACGCCGTGTCGCCGGGTGACAGGCGACGTCACAGCGACTTTCCGGGTATGCGCGCTCCGCTCGATTTCCCGCACTGCGGCATACTCCACATGACGAACGTCGGCCCTCGAGGGAAAGTTCCCGATGGGTCCGGCACTCCCCTACTGGAATCGAGGTAACGGACGCCGTGTGCGGATTGCTCGGGCTACTGACCACTGACGGCACCAGCGACGACGCCGTCGCACTGGTCGACTCCGCCATGCACTGTCTGCGGCATCGCGGACCGGACGAGCACGGCACCTGGCACGACGACGACCTGATCTTCGGATTCAACCGCCTGTCGATCATCGACATCGCGCATTCGCATCAGCCGCTGCGCTGGGGACCGCAGGACCAGCCCGACCGGTACGCCCTGACCTTCAACGGCGAGATCTACAACTACCTGGAGCTGCGCAGGGAACTCACCGAGGAACACGGCGCCGTCTTCGCGACGGAGGGTGACAGCGAGACGATCGTCGCGGCGTTCCATCACTGGGGTGCGGACGCGGTGCGTCGCCTGCGCGGCATGTTCGCGTTCGCCGTCTGGGACACCCACACACGGGAGCTGTTCCTGGCCCGCGACCCGTTCGGCATCAAGCCGCTGTTCCTGGCGACCGGTTCGGGCGGGACCGCGTTCGGCAGCGAGAAGAAGAGCCTGCTCGAGCTGGCCGGTGCGATCGGCATCGGCACCGACCTCGATCCGCGGGCGATCGAGCACTACACCGTGTTGCAGTACGTTCCCGAACCGGAGACGCTGCACCGGCAGATCCGTCGCCTCGAGTCCGGCTGCTACGCGCGGGTCCGGCCCGGTAGCGAACCGGAGATCACCCGGTACTTCGAGCCGCGCTTCCCGGTTCGGCCGTTCGCCGCCGGCCGCGAACAGGATCGGTACCGCGAGATCGCCGAGGCGCTCGAGGATTCGGTCGCCAAGCACATGCGTGCCGACGTGACCGTCGGGTCGTTCCTGTCCGGCGGCATCGACTCGACGGCGATCGCGGCGCTGGCCAAGCGGCACAATCCCGACCTCATCACGTTCACCGCCGGTTTCGAGCGGGAGGGCTATTCCGAGGTGGACGTGGCCGCCGAGTCGGCGGCCGCGATCGGGGCACGCCACATCGTGCGGGTGGTCTCCCCCGCCGAGTTCGCCGCGGCGATCCCGGAGATCATCTGGTACCTCGACGACCCGGTCGCCGATCCGGCGCTGGTGCCGCTGTGGTTCATCGCCAAGGAGGCCCGCAAGCACGTCAAGGTGGTGCTGTCCGGTGAGGGCGCCGACGAGTTGTTCGGCGGCTACACGATCTACCGCGAGCCCATCTCGCTCAAGCCGTTCGAGTACCTTCCGGCAGGACTGCGGCGTGCCGTCGGCAAGCTGTCCGAGCGGATCCCGGAGGGCACGCGCGGCAAGTCGCTGCTGCATCGCGGCTCGATGCCGCTCGAGGAGCGGTACTACGGCAATGCACGCAGCTTCAACGACGCGCAGCTGCGGTCGGTGCTACGCGATTTCCGCCCCGAGTGGACCCATCAGGACGTCACGGCACCGATCTACGCGCGGTCGGCGGGGTGGGATCCTGTGGCCCGCATGCAGCACCTGGACCTGTTCACATGGCTGCGCGGCGACATTCTCGTCAAGGCCGACAAGATGACGATGGCGAATTCGCTGGAGCTGCGCGTCCCGTTCCTCGATCCCGAGGTGTTCCGGGTGGCCTCGCAGATTCCGCTCGAGCAGAAGATCACCAAGCAGACGAGCAAGTACGCGCTGCGGCAGGCGCTCGAGGGAATCGTTCCGCCGCACGTGCTGCACCGCGCGAAGCTGGGCTTCCCGGTGCCGCTGCGGCACTGGCTGGCCGGCACCGAGCTGTTCGACTGGGCGCACCAGCAGATCGCCGAGTCCGGCACCGACCACATCTTCGACAAGGCCGCGGTCGCGCGGATGCTGAACGAGCACCGCGACGGGGTGTCCGATCACAGTCGTCGACTGTGGACGATCCTGTGCTTCATGGTGTGGCACGGCATCTTCGTCGAGAAGCGGATCGTGCCGGAGATCCAGGAGCCGGTCTACCCGGTCAGCCTGTAGGCGCTGACGGCCCGTGTGCCTTTCTGGCGGTGGGAGCCGCCAGAAAGGCACACGGGCGGCGAAGCCGCACTACGGCAGCAGCGCGCCGATCTCCTCGGCAGCGACCTCGCCGTACGCGTCGGTCAGGCGCTTGAGGGCGTCGGCGCGGTCGAACGTCCACTCCTGGGTGCCGGTGGTCTCGAGCACGTAGACGGCGACGAGGCAGCCGAGCTGGGCGGCGCGTTCGAGGCTCAGGCCGCCGCGGTGACCGAGCAGGAAGCCGGCGCGGAAGGCGTCGCCGACACCGGTGGGGTCGACCTTCGCGCGCTCGGGCACGACGCTCACGCGGACCCAGTTGCCGTCCGAATCGACGATCTCGACGCCGTCGCCGCCGAGAGTGGTCACCCGCAGCCCGACCTGTGCGCGGATCTCGTCCTCGGTGAGGCCGGTCTTCTGCTGCAGCAGACCCCACTCGTACTGGTTGGTGAACAGGTACGCCGCGCCGTCGATGAGCCGGGCGGCCTCGTCACCGCTGAGGCGGGCGAGCTGCTGGGAGGGATCGGCCGCGAACGCCACGCCCAGTTCCCGGCACTCGTCGGTGTGACGGGCCATCGCCTCGGGATCGTTGGCGCCGATCAGCACCAGGTCGACGCCGTGCGTCTCGACGACCTCGGCGAGGGAGATGTTGCGGGCTTCGGACATCGCGCCCGGGTAGAACGAGGCGATCTGCGCCATGTCCTCGTCCGTGGTGCACACGAAACGGGCGGTGTGCGCGGTGGTCGACACCAGCACCGAGTCGCAGTTCACGCCGTTGGACTCGAGCCAGGCCCGGTACTCGGCGAAATCTGCGCCGACCGCGCCGACGAGCACCGGGTCACCGCCGAACACGCCCATGGCGTACGCGATGTTCCCACCGACACCGCCCCTGCGGACCACGAGGTCGTCGACGAGGAAGCTCAGCGAGATGTGGTTGAGCTGGTCTGCGAGGAGTTGCTCGGCGAATCGACCGGGGAATCGCATGAGGTGGTCGGTCGCGATGGAACCGGTCACGGCAATGGTCACGGTGCTGTGCCTTTCGACGGGTGCAGGAGTGCGGGCCTCACCAGGGCACGGAGGTCACGGCGAGGTCGGGAAAGCCGGGCTCACACGCTACCCGCAGACGACAGGGCCCCGACACCTCACGGTGCCGGGGCCCTGTCGAGCGGACTCAGTTGAACGAATCGCCGCACGCGCACGAGCCGGTGGCGTTCGGGTTGTCGATGGTGAAGCCCTGCTTCTCGATGGTGTCGACGAAGTCGATCGACGCACCTTCGACGTAGGGGGCGCTCATGCGGTCGACTGCGAGCGTGACGCCGCCGAAGTCCACAGTGAGATCACCGTCGAGAGTCCGGTCGTCGAAGAACAGCTGGTACCGGAGTCCGGCGCAGCCGCCGGGCTGCACTGCGATCCGCAGCGCGAGGTCGTCGCGGCCCTCCTGATCGAGAAGAGCCTTCGCCTTGGCGGAGGCGGCCTCGGTCATGATGACGCCGTGAGTGGCGGTCTCGTCCTGCACAGTCATGGGCGCTCCCTGGTGGTTCGTGTCAAGCAGTCGTTGCTGGAGGTCGTGTGGAGACGACCCCGATGAGTCAACGGTACCGCGCGTACATCTATTCCTCACCCACTGCGGGGCGTTGTCTCCGTCTCGCCACCGACCTCTCCACCGATCGAGACCTGGGGTGATTTCCCCACGTGTCCGGATATCCCATAGCCTGGAGAGGTGAAGTTGCTACGCCGCGGGAGTTCCGACGAATCCGACAGCCACGACTCTTCGTCGTCCGGCAGCGCCGACGTCGCCGCGTCCGAGGTCACGCCTGCACAGTCCGGCACCACGGTGTCCGGTGGCAAGGAGACCGCGGGCAAGGGACGGCCGACGCCCAAGCGCCGCGAAGCCGAGGGCCGTCGCCGCGGCCCGGTGGCGCCCGCACCGCTGACAGCGAAGGAGGCGCGCGAACGCAAGAAGGCCGCGCGCAAGTCCATGTCGAAGGACGAGCGCAAGGCTCAGGCCGCCGAACGCCGCGCCGCCGCCTCCGAGCGACGGAACCGGATGCTTGCGGGTGAGGAGAAGTACCTGCTCCCCCGCGACCGCGGTCCCGTCCGCGCGTACGTGCGCGACCTCGTCGACAGCCGCCGCAACCTCGTGGGCATGTTCATGCCGCTGGCGCTGGTGCTCATCGCCACCATGTTCCTGGGCCCGGTCATCCAGCAGTACGTCACGCTCGCGATGTTCGTGATGATGCTGCTGATGGTCATCGAGGGCATCTACCTCGGCCGGATGATCAACAAGAAGGTGCGGGCCCGCTTCCCCGACGCGACCGAGGGCGGTTTCGGTCTCGGGTGGTACGCGTTCGTGCGCGCCTCGCAGATCCGCAAGCTGCGTGCACCCCTGCCTCGGGTCAAGCCCGGCGACGCGGTCTGACGGGCGGCACGGTCCGACGTTCGGGATTCAGTGGTGGGGCGCACCGCGCGCCGCCATCACGAACCGTTCTTCTCCGGCCACAGGTTCCTCCGATTTCCGGGGGTCCTGTGGCCGGAAGTGGTTGAGGCGCAACCAGGCTTTGCGCGCCCATCGGGCGGCTCCGTTGCTGCGGGCGGCCGGTTCGGTTCCGAACGCCACGACGAGCATGAACACGACGATCACGGCGAATTCGAACATGGTCCGATCCTGCGCTCGCGCCACTGCCGCCGACAGTGGCAGATACGACATCTCCCGTCGAATTCCTGCCAATTCTGCGGTTGGTAGCGTCTACCCCGATCACTTCTCGAAAGGTGCACTGTGAGCAGCGAACCCGCGCCGACCTCTCCCGGCCTCGACGCCACCTTCCCTCCCGTCGTCAGCCCCGACCGGGAGATCCGTCGACGCGCCGACGCCCGCCAGCTCGCACTCACCAAGCCCGCCGGCTCGCTCGGCCGACTCGAGGACCTCGGCTGCTGGATCGCCTCCTGCCAGGGTGAAGTCCCGCCGCACCCGTTCCGGCGACCGCGCGTGGTGGTGTTCGCCGGCGACCACGGCATCACCCGCCACGGCGTCTCGGCGTATCCGGCGGAGGTCACCGCGCAGATGGTCGCGAACTTCGTGGCCGGTGGCGCCGCCGTGAACATCCTCGCGACCGTCGCCGGGGCCGGGGTGCGGGTCGTCGACATCGCCGTCGACTCCGACACGGACCCGTCGGTGTCGGAGTTCAAGATCCGCCGCTCCAGCGGCTCCATCGACCGCGAGGACGCGCTCACCGAGGACGAGACGATCCGGGCGATCGCCGCGGGCCGGGCGATCGCGGACCGGGAGATCGACGAGGGTGCCGACCTGCTCATCGCCGGTGACATGGGCATCGGCAACACCACTCCCGCGACCGTGCTCATCGCGACGCTCACCAACACCGAACCGGTCGCCGCGGTCGGCCGCGGCACCGGCATCGACGACGCCGGCTGGATGCGCAAGGTGACCGCGATCCGCGACGCCATGCGCCGCGCCCGCCCGCACACCCGCAATCCGATCGCGCTGCTGCGCACGGCCGGCGGCGCGGACTTCGCCGCGATGGCCGGGTATCTCGCGCAGGCGTCTGTGCGCCGCACCCCCGTGCTGCTCGACGGTGTCGTGGTCACCGCGGCTGCGATGGTCGCCGAGGAACTCGCCCCCGGAGCTCGCGATTGGTGGGCGGCCGGGCACCGGTCCGCGGAACCCTCGCACGCGATCGCACTGCGTCACCTGAATCTCGAACCGATCGTCGACCTGGGCATGCGGCTCGGGGAAGGATCCGGCGCGGTCACGGCGCTGCCGGTGCTGCAGGGCGCAGTGACGGTGCTCGCACAGATGGCCACGTTCGACGAGGCCGGCATCAGCGGACGCGACACGGATTCCGACGAGGCCACCGTTCCCGATCCGCGCGACGAGTGATGGGCGGGCTGCCGCTCGCACTGTCGTGGCTGACGGTGCTGCCGGTGCGCGGTCCCGCCGACATCGACCGGGCGGCGGCGGCTCGCGCGATCCGCGCCGCCCCGGTCACCGGCATACTGCTCGGCGCCGCGGCGGCCGGGGTGCTGTGGTTGCTGCTCGCCGCCGGGTGCGCTCCCCCGCTCGCGGGATTGCTGTGCGTCGGGTTCCTCGCGGTCGCCACGCGCGGCATGCACATCGACGGTCTCAGCGACACCGCCGACGGGCTGGGTTGCTACGGCCCGCCAGAGCGGGCCCGTGAGGTCATGCACTCGGGGGGTGCGGGACCGTTCGGCGTCGCCACCCTGGTGGTGGTGCTCGGGGCGCAGGCGTGGTCGTTCGGGATCCTCGCCGAGGCCCGCGCGTGGCCGGCGGTGGTGCTCGCGGTCGCGGCGGGACGGATCGCGGTGGTCCTCGCGTGCCGGAACGGGATCGTCGCGTCCCCCGGGAGCGGGTTCGGTGCGCTCGTCGCCGGAACCCAGTCGTGGGCGAGCGTGTTCGGCTGGCCGCTGCTCGCCGCGGTCGCCGGGGTGTGGTGCGTGCCGGCGACCGCGTGGCTCGGCCCGATCGTGGTTCTCGTCGCGCTGGCGCTGTCCGCACTCTTCGTGCGGCACTGCGTCGTCCGCTTCGAGGGGGTGAACGGCGACGTGCTCGGCGCGGCACTCGAGGGCACCGTCGCCGCCGTCGCGATCACCCTCGGCGCCGGACTCTGACTCCCGGATACGATGACCTTCCCCGGCAGACCCACGAACGCACAACGGGCGCGACCGTCGGTGACGGTCGCGCCCGTGGCGTCTTCGTACGGTGTCGGCTACTGAGCGGCGCGCAGCGTGGTCATCCAGCCGTGGGTGTCGGCGAAGGTGCCGCGCTGGATACCGGTCAGCGTGTCGCGCAGCGCCATCGTGATCGGGCCCGGCTCGCCGCCGGCGATCGAGAACTCCCCGTCGGCGTCCTTCACACTGCCGACCGGGGTGATGACCGCCGCGGTACCGCACGCGAACACCTCGGTGATCTCGCCGGATGCGGCCTTCTCGCGCCACTCGTCCGTGCTGATACGACGTTCCTCGACGACCAGACCGGAGTCCTTCGCGAGGGTCAGCAGCGACTCGCGGGTGATACCGGGCAGCAACGAGCCGGACAGTTCGGGGGTGACCAGCCGGGCATCGGCACCGGACCCGAACACGAAGTACAGGTTCATGCCGCCCATTTCCTCGACGTACTTGCGTTCGATCGCGTCGAGCCACACCACCTGATCGCAGCCCTGCTCCGCGGCGTGGGCCTGCGCGACCAGGGACGCGGCGTAGTTCCCGGCGAACTTCGCGGCACCGGTGCCACCCGGCGCGGCGCGCACGTATTCGCGCGAGAGCCACACGCTCACCGGCTTGACACCGCGCGGGAAGTACGCGCCCGCCGGGGATGCGATGAGCAGGAACTTGTACTCGTGGGCCGGGCGCACCCCGAGGGCCGGTTCGGTCGCGAACACGAACGGCCGCAGGTACAGCGACTCCTCACCACCGGCCTTGGGCACCCACTCGTGGTCGACCTCGAGCAGTTCGACGATGGCGCGGTGGAACAGCTCCTCCGGCAACGCCGGCATCGCGATCCGCTCCGCGGACCGGTTGAGCCGTGCCGCGTTCGCGTTCGCGCGGAACGACGAGATGGACCCGTCCGCCTGCCGGTAGGCCTTCAGTCCCTCGAAGATGGCCTGCCCGTAGTGCAGCACCATCGCCGCGGGATCGAGCCGAATCGGGCCGTACGGCTCGACCGTCGCGTCGTGCCAGCCGGTTCCCTCGGTGTAGGTGATCGTCACCATGTGGTCGGTGAAGAAGTTCCCGAAGCCCGGATTCGACAGAATCTCCTGCCGACGCTCGGGGGTCGTCGGCGAAGGATGCGGGATGTGGGCGAATTCCAGGACACCGGTCATGAAAGCCGATCCTATCGAACGCCCCTGCTCCCCTACTTCGTGTGGTCCTCGACGAACGGTGGAACGACCAGCTCGGCGCGCAACGACCGGCCCCGGACGTCCACGGCGACCTCGTCACCGGCGGACAGACCGGCAGCGCTGTCGATCAGCGCGAGCGCGATACCGACCTTGAGGGTCGGTGAGAACGTTCCGGAGGTCGTCACGCCGACACGCTCGCCGTCGCGCAGGACCGTCTGGTCTTGGCGCAGGACACCGCGGTCGAGAGCGCGCAGACCCCACAGCCGGCGTGCGGGTCCGGCCTCCTTCTCGGCGAGCAACGCCTCCCGGCCCCAGAATTCCGGCTTCTTCCAGCCGACGGCCCAGCCGCAGCGGGCCTGCAGCGGCGAGATCGACGTCGACAGTTCGTGTCCGTGCAGCGGGTAACCCATCTCGGTGCGCAGGGTGTCGCGGGCACCGAGCCCGGCGACCTGGCCGCCGGCAGCCCGCACCGCGGACACGAGCGCGCGGAACAGCGGCTCGGCGTCGGCCCAGCGCGGCAGCAGCTCGAAGCCGCGTTCACCGCTGTAGCCGCTGCGGCACACCCGCACCGGCACACCGTTCCACTCGGCGTCGACGAACGCCATGTACTCGATGTCGGTGGGCAGTCCCAGACCGGTGAGGATGTCGGCGGCCTTCGGTCCCTGCACGGCGAAGACGGCGTGGTCGCGGTGCTGATCCGTCACGGTGACACCGGCCGGCGCGACCTTCGCGAGCGCGGCCACGACCGCCGCGGTGTTCGCGGCGTTCGGCACGAGGAACAGCTCGTCGTCCGACACGTAGTACACGATGAGGTCGTCGACGACTCCCCCGGATTCGGTGCAGCACAGCGTGTACTGGGCCTTGCCCGGCCCGATCTTCGACAGGTCGTTGGTCAGCGTCGAGTTCACGAACTTCGCGGCATCCGGACCGGCGACCAGCGCCTTGCCGAGGTGGCTGACGTCGAACAGGCCGACGTTCTCCCGGACCGCGGTGTGCTCGGCGACCGTGCCGGCATAGGAGACGGGCATCTCCCACCCGCCGAACGGAGCGAAGGTCGCACCGAGTTCGACGTGGACGGCGTGGATCGGGCCCTGCTGAAGTTGCTGGTCGCTCATGTCGCATGACGGTATCCCACGTGCCGGGCCGGGACCGCCTCCACGGCTTCGAACCCGACG
>NZ_JADZGH010000016.1:9561-12300 GCF_015865005.1 Rhodococcus sp. CX | reverse complement strand
CTGGACGATTGTGCCGCGCGCGGGGCAGGGATCCGGTGGATTCGGCCCGATCGTCGTGGCATTCGACTGGCGTCAACGAGTCCTTGACCAGCCTGTGGCGTCAACCTATCGTTGACGTATGACGACACCTCGACTGGACGACCTCATCGACGGCATCCGCACCGGCTACCCGGATCAGCCCCTGGATCAACTCACCGCCGCCGTGCTGGCCGCGGAACACATGAGCGAGATCGCCGACCATCTGATCGGCCACTTCGTGGACCAGGCCCGCCGCAGCGGCGCCTCCTGGACCGAGATCGGACGTTGCATGGGCGTGACCAAGCAGGCCGCGCAGCAGCGCTTCACCCCCAAGGCCGATGCGAACATGTTCGCCCGGTTCACCCCGCGTGCCCGCACGGCGATCGTGCGGTCCCAGGAGGAGGCGCGCGCCGCACACCTGACGGAGATCGGGGCCGCGCACCTGCTGCTCGGCCTGACCACGGACCCCGACAGCCTCGCGATGCGCGCCCTCGCCGAGCAGGGCGCCGACGCCGCGGCGATCAGGGCCGCTGCCGAGGCGACGGTGCCCGCCGGCGATCCCGACACCGAGCTCCCCAGCCTGATCCCCTACGACGGGGCATCGAAGAAGATTATCGAGCTCACCGTGCGGGAGGCGCTGCGCCTGGGCCACAACTACGTCGGCACCGAGCATCTGCTGCTCGCCCTGCTCGCTCCCGAGAGCCCGACCTCCGAACTGCTCGGTGGCCTCGGGATCACCACCGAGGCCACCGAGTCGTACGTGATCGCCGCGCTCGCGGAACTCGAGAGATAACGCTCGCGCTGTGCCCGTGAAGTAGCGTGCGCTACTGGGGGTTCCCGGCGATGTTCACCATCCACGGAACACCGAACCGGTCCGTGCACATGCCGAAGGTGTCCCCCCACGGCGCCTTGGCCAGGGGCATCGCGACGGTGCCGCCGTCGGACAACTTGTCCCAGTAGCCGCGCAGTTCTCCCTCGTCGTCTCCGCTGAGGGAGATCGAGAAGTTGCTCCCCTCCTTCAGTTCCATCGCGTTCGGGGTGTCGGCCCCCATCAGCACCAGGCCGTGGGGGGCGACCAGCTGCGCGTGCATCACCTTCTCCTGCTCCTCCGGCAGGTCACTGGCGTGGAAGTCGCCGAACGTGCTCACGGTCAGTTCGCCACCGAAGACGTCTCGGTAGAACTCCATCGCCTGCCTGGCGTTGTCGCGGAAGCTGATATACGGATTGAGCTGGGTACCCATCGAACGACCTCCTGATCGACGTGCGTCGGTTCGTGACGTCACCCGATTGTTCTCGCCGTCACCGGCTCGCGGGCGGGAATCCCCTCAGCCGGCGGCGACCTCCGCGGTCGAGCGCGCAGGAACGAGGCGACGGTGGCGCGGCAGCACGAGCGGGTGCGCCACGCTCCAGGCGGCGCCCGCGCACACGAACTCCTTGATCCAGGCTCCGGCCCGGCCGGTGACGGCGGTGGACGTCGCCCGGTCGTCCGGGGTCACCCGCTGGATGATTCCGTCGTGCCGGCCCAGGCTGATGCACTGCAACGTGTAGCCCATGGTGGTTTCGGGGACCGCGCGGCCGGTCAGGCGGGCGGCGAGTGCGTCCGCGGCCGCCCACGCCATCGGGATTCCCGACGCGCAGGACATGCGCAGGGGCTTGCCCCCGGCTCCCTCGGCGAGCGCTGCGTCACCGATGGCGCAGACGTCCGGATGCGACACCGAGCGCATCGTGCGGTCCACCACGATCCGGCCCGTGTCGGACACCGTCAGGGTGGTGGCGGCGGCGATCGGGTGGACCGCGAATCCCGCCGTCCACACCGTCACGTCGGCCGGGATCGTGTCTTCTGCCCCGGAATCCGCTGTGCGGACGGCGATTTCGTGTGCGTCGACGCGGGTGACGTCGGTGCGCTCGTGGACGGTGATGCCGAACCGGTCGAGAGCCGCGCGCAGGTGGCGTTGCGCCTTGTCGCTCAGCCAGCCTCCGACACGCTCGCGGGCGACGAGTGCGACGGCGAGGTCGCGGTGGGATTCGGCGATCTCGGTGGCGGTTTCGATGGCGGTCAGGCCGCCGCCGACGACGAGGACCCGCGCGCCGGGGTGCAGGTCGGCGAGTCGCGCCCGCAGGCGCAGTGCCGCCCCCTTGCCCGCGACGTTGTAGGAATGCTCGGCGGCGCCGGGGACGCCGTGATCGGCGACCGCGCTGCCGAGGGCGTAGACGAGGCTGTCGTAGGTGAGGGTCGTGGCTCCGTCGGGGCCGGTCAGGTCGACGGTGCGGCGGTCCACGTCGAGGGCGGTGACGCGCGCGGTCAGGACGCGGACGCCGTGGCGCCCGACGATGTCGTCGAGTACTCGCCGCGGCAGGTCCTGTCCGCTGGCGAGCTGGTGCATGCGCACGCGTTCGACGAAGTCGGGGTCGGCGTTGACCAGGGTGATGTCGACGTCGTGGTCGAGCCGCCGGGCGAGGCGGCCGGCGGCGTTGGCTCCGGCGTATCCGGCTCCGAGGACGACGATGCGGTGCTTCATGACGTGCTCCTTCCGATGTGGTTCACCTCCTGAACCGGATAGGGGCACGATCCCTGACAGATCGAAGTGCGATCTGCGTCACCATCGATCGATGAGCGGTTCGTGCGGGCCGGTCTCCGCCCAGCTCCGGGTGATCCGGTCGAGCTTGTCGGGATTGACCTGGATGGTCAGGCCGGCGACCTGCCCGTCGGTCACGTCGAGG
>NZ_JADZGH010000016.1:6948-9464 GCF_015865005.1 Rhodococcus sp. CX | reverse complement strand
GGCGTACACCGCCGGGCTGCCGCCGATGACGGCGCGTTTGGCTTCGGTCGGGTGGAACAGCCCGCGCAGGTACTTGGCGATCGCGACCGCACCGGTGACCGGGCCCCGGCGGGCCGGAACGCGGCCGCCGCCGTCGGCGACGCTGACGGCATCGGCGGTGAGCATCGCGACCAGCGGCTGGGTGTCGCCGCTCAGGGCCGCGGCGACGAACTGTTCGGTGATCTTCGAGGCGGCGGCCGCGTCCACGTCGGCGCGGACCCGGTCGGCGGCGATGTGCTGCCGGGCGCGGCGATGGATCTGCTGGCAGTTCGATTCGGTGAGCCCGAGGATGCCGGCGATCTCGCGGTGCGGAAACCCGAACGCCTCGCGCAGCACGTACACGACGCGTTCGTTCGGGGAGAGCCGTTCGAGCAGCGTGAGCATCGCCATGGACACGGTGTCCTTCTGCTCGGTACTGTCGGCGGGGCCGAGCATCCGGTCGCCGGCGAGCAGCGGCTCCGGAAGCCACTGTCCGACATAGGTTTCCCGCCGGGCCCGCGCGGAGGTGAGCTGGTTGAGGCAGAGGTTGGTGAGCACCTTCGTCAGCCACGCCTCGGGGCTCTCGATGTGGTCGTGGTCGACGGCGTGCCAGCGCAGATACGTGTCCTGGACCGCGTCCTCGGCGTCACCGGCCGATCCCAGCAGCCGGTAGGCGATCGCCTCCAGCCGTCCCCGGGAACGCTCGAACACTTCGGCATCGCTGCCCACGGTCGACATCACCCCATGATCGACGAGGCCGGGTGCGACGTCCAGCGGTCGCGCTTCTCTCCCCCCGGCCCTTTCCGGGTCGTCCCGCCCCTTTTCCGAGCGAACGGTACATTCGGTCGATCCAAGGAGACGAACGGTACATTCGCTCGGAGAAACCGGGGGCCCGGAAACGAGTCAGGCCCCGGATTCTCGGAAGAATCCGGGGCCTGCCCCTACTGCCTGTCGGGCTGACAGGATTTGAACCTGCGACCACTTGACCCCCAGTCAAGTGCGCTACCAAGCTGCGCCACAGCCCGTCCGCGCTCTCGTCGAGCGCTCGTTGAGATTACAACAGTGACGGACCGAAGCACCAATCGCCTGGTCAGAAGGTCTTTTCGGCTGCGGAGATCTACTTGCGGACGCGCTTTTCCCGCACCCGCACCGAGATCCGCACCGGGCTGCCGTCGAAGCCGAACTCCTCCCGCAACCGGCGCTCGAGGAACCGGCGGTAGCCGGCCTCGAGGAACCCGGTGGTGAACAGCACGAACGTCGGGGGCCGGGTGGCCGCCTGGGTGGCGAACAGCACCCGCGGCAACCGGCCGCCGCGCATCGGCGGCGGCGTCGCGGCGACGACCTCTTTGAGCCACGTGTTGAGCCGGCCCGTGGAGATGCGCTTGTCCCACGATTCGAGCGCCGTCTCCATCGCCGGCACCAGCTTCTGCACGGCCCGGCCGGTCTTGGCGGAGATGTTCACCCGCGCCGCCCACGGCACCCGCAGCAGGTCCCGTTCGATCTCGCGGCCCAGTTCGTAGCGGCGGTCCTCGTCGACGAGGTCCCACTTGTTGAACGCGATCACCAGGGCGCGACCGGATTCGACGACCATCGTGATGACCCGCTGATCCTGCTCGGTGATCGGCTGCGAGGCGTCGATCAGCAGCACCGCGACCTCGGCGGCGTCAATCGCGCCGCGCGTGCGCAGCGACGCGTAGAACTCGGCGCCGGACGCGCTGTTGACGCGCTTGCGAAGGCCGGCGGTGTCGACGAACCGCCACGGCTTGCCGCCGAGTTCGACGATCGAGTCCACCGGGTCGACGGTGGTGCCGGCGACGTCGTGTACGACGGACCGTTCGTCCCCGGACAGCTTGTTGATCAGGCTGGACTTGCCGACGTTCGGCTTGCCGACCAGCGCGACGCGCCGCGGCCCGCCGCCGCCGGTGCCTTCCCGCGGGGTTGCCGGCAGCGCCTCGAGCAGCACGTCGAGCAGGTCACCCGTGCCGCGGCCGTGGGTGGCCGAGACGGTGTGCGGCTCGCCGAGGCCGAGCGACCACAACGCGGCCGCCTCGGCTTCGACGCGGTCGTCGTCGACCTTGTTGGCGACGAGGATGACCGGGGTCTTGGAGCGGCGCAGCACCTTCGCGACGGCCTCGTCGACGGAGGTCGCGCCGACGGTGGCGTCGACGACCACGAGGATCGCGTCGGCGGTGCGCATCGCCACCTCGGCCTGCCGGGCCACGGACTGCTGCAGTCCCTTGGCGTCGGGTTCCCACCCGCCGGTGTCCTGCACCATGAACCGCCGGCCGTTCCAGCTGGCCTCGTAGGAGACGCGGTCGCGGGTCACGCCCGGCACGTCCTCGACGACCGCTTCGCGGCGGCCGATGATGCGGTTGACCAGGGTGGACTTGCCGACGTTGGGGCGTCCGACGACCGCGACGGTGGGAACCGGCACGAACTCCTCGAGGTCGCCGCCCTCCCCGAACTCGATGTCCCAGTCGGATTCCTCGGACCAGGTG